>JACSRU010000052.1 GCA_014879575.1 Chthoniobacterales bacterium
AGCGGCGCGCACCCGAGGGGTTGAAACTAAGGCAGGATGCGCGCGACACCGGCTGCGGCCTTGGGATATTCATGACAGAGAAAGCAGGTTCGCTCCTCGTCTTCGACGATTTGGGGAAAGCGTGCCGCCAAAGAGTCGAAAACTTTTCGGGAGAACCCTTTTTCCCGGCTTCCGCTGCCCCGATGAAGAGCCAGTTCTTTTTGCCGATTGAGGTGGACCCCATTTTGGCTGCAAATCGGCAACCGCCCGAATCACTTTCTGGACTGCGAGTGCATGTAAACCGCCGCCGCCACGATGCTCAAAATCATCGGGCGCGAGGCCGTGCGCGACGCGCCGCCCGGGGAGGCGGGCGGTTTAACTTCGGAAGGCTGACGTCACTGCATCGTTTTGTATCTCGTTGCGCGCCCCTCGCCGAGCCGCGCCAATTTTTTCATATCAAGGAGTTTTTTGATGATGGATTCTGTCGTCCTTGCTGGGCGCCTTAGTGCGGTCATCGCGGATTTGCGGGTAAATTCCCGATTCGGCAATCCTGTTGCCCATCGCCAAAGTTCAAGCTGCTTTTCAGACAGCAAATATTCGAAATGGTCACCTTCCAGAATTTTCACCGCCTGTCTGGCCTGCGCCTGCATGATTCTGAGAAAGAAAAGAAGCCATTCAGGCAGATCCTCTTTGCGGGTTTTCCAAGTCTTCTGGGTCTTGTTGAGTGCGAGGTAGTAGTCCGCCTTGTTCTCCTCGATCAACCTCTCATGCGAAACCACGGAGGCGAAGTCATAGCCCTGTTGGAGAAGCATCAGATTGCTGAGCAGTCGGCTCGTTCTTCCGTTCCCATCTTGAAATGGATGAATCGCCAGATACTCAAAAACAAAATTGGCAATGAGAATCAGCGGATGCTTCGCATTACTCGCCACGGCCCAGTCATACCAGTCCACCAGTTCCTGCATCTCTTTCTGAACCAGATGCGGTGGAGTGGGATCAAAAATGATTCCCACCATCTTGCCCCTGCGATCTTTGGCCTCCACCCGGTTCGATCTGAATTTGTAATGCCCTTTGTGCCGCGCATCCTTGTCACTGTGCTTGAGCATGTCGCGGTGGAGTTGCAGGATGGATGATTCTTTGACCGGAATGTCCCGGTAACTGGCAAAGACCAGTTCGAGCATTTCAAGGTATCCCGCCACCTCTTGCTCGTCCCGCGTCCGAAATTTGCGAATGCGCAATTTTTTGTAGAGGGTCTCAATCTCGGCGTCATTGAGCCGGTTCCCTTCGATGCGGTTGGACGAACCAGTCGAGGTCACGATCACGGAATGCGTGAGGCGTTCGATAGTCTGCGGCAGAAGCTTGTCCGTGAGTTTCCAGCTGGTTTTGACAGCATCAATTTCCGCAATCATGCTGTAAACGAGTTCTACTATGGCGGGCTTTAACCTCAATCGAGTCGTCAGCCGGAATTTCTGCCAGTCCATTTTCGATACATCGCTCATTCGTGAAATTATGTGATGTTATGTGAGAAAAGACGACTCTTCTTCTTTAATAAAGCTTGATCGATGAACGTAGGCGCACAGGCGCGGCAATCCGGCGAGCGCCTCCTCTCGCGCAATGAAATACGCCCATGCCTCGTAGCGGTCGCCGTCCGTGCCCTCTACCTCGATCAACCTGCGCCGGTAAAAATCGGGGTGGCCTTCGAGCCGGTCCAACCGGTCCCACCCCCGGGAATCGCCCACCCGATAAACCTCGCCCTCGACGCGGTGGCCGTGGCCCGGTTGGTCCAGAAGGAACGGCAGCCCTTGCGCGACGAGCGGTAATGGCGTGACCGTCCGGCCTTCGCAAATGAACTCGCCGCCCGCGTCCGCCATCACCCGGTGGTTGCCGAACCCGCGCTTGAGCGTGCCGTAAACGAAAACCAGCGGACGGCCTTCAGGCGGCAAGGCGGCGGGTCCACGCAAGGTAGGAGGCGAAGTTGGAGAGCGGAATTCCTGCGCGACGGGCTCCGAGGGCCACGCGCTCGAAGTATCCTTCTCTGGGCAGGCCGCGTTCGCGCACGGGGGCGATGTAAACGAGCGCGGAAAATCTGGCTCTTGTTGAGGCGGGTGTTTTCGAGGATTTGGGTGGCGTTCATGGCGTGGTTTTTGTTGCTGCGGTTTGCGTTTTCATCGTCGCCATGTGATTGCTCTGACCCCGCAGAACCGGAAGGGAAATCTGCATCATTCGCGAAACTTTATTGCCTTGAAAAAGAGCCACTTCCGCCGCCTTTGGCACAGATGCTGCGTGCCGTATTCGGCACAGGCTGCGCATGCGTACTTTCACAGATTTGACGCCGGGATTCATTCCGGGATAGCCTCACGCTGATGAGTGCCCACGACCTGCTCAAAGACCCGTTCTACGCCCAACTCATGTTTGTGATCGAAAGCTGCATTTGCAAAGCGGATCACAACGCTGCGGAAATGGGGGTGCGTCTGACGGATTCCAACATCAAGTCCGCTCTGAACAAGGCGCGAAAACTCACCACAAATCTGGTTATCGAACCAAAGCCGAACATCGCAAATCGTGAGGATGTTATTGCGGAGTTGGCAGCCAGCATTGCCGCCAACAGAAAGCTTCTCGAGGTGGAGGGGGAGGACAATCAAATCCGAGACATCAGCAACGAAGATTGGATGAAGGCCATCGCGGCGGTATCCGCATCGCTCAAAGTGCGTATGAGTGGCGAACCCGGCGGACGCTACTACTTGGATTACGTTCGGGAATTTATCGAACGCCAAAAGGTTTAAAACAACTCGCCAGGGCGAGCCAAATGGAGAGCTTCCCGCACGGCGGAAAGCAACTCGCCGCCCGTGAGTTCGAGTGGCGGTTCGGTCCCGATTTGGATCGTGATGCGGGGATTGACCCCGCCCTTGTATTCCACCGCCAACCCGCTCCAGTTGAATCCGCCTGCGATGCCAAATTCCTCGGCGATGCGGTGGCGCAGGGCGTCGTCGTCCGGGCGCATGGTTTCCGCCCACCGCTCTGCCGCACCCTCGACTGAATGGAGAGCGCGGAACAGGGCGGTTTCGTGTGCGGGCGGCGTCGCCCGTGTGACCCCAATGCACTTCGTCGGGTCCGACCTCCATGTGGTCGCCCAGGTGGCGGGCGATCA
>JACSRU010000101.1 GCA_014879575.1 Chthoniobacterales bacterium
GCGATTTTACGCCTTTTACGCCAGTCAGGAAGAATTTGTCGCACAGCTTGTGCGACAAATTCCTTGGGGCCATAACATCCTTATCTTTCAACAGATTAAAGATCATAACAAAGCCCTTTGGTACGTTCGCAAAACCATCGAAAACGGCTGGTCGCGCAACGTATTGGCCCACCAGATCGATAGCCAGCTTTACGAGCGGCAAGCCGAAAATTCGATCAAAACCAATGAAGATTACAACGCGGCGCTTGAGGAAATCGAACAGTTGATGGATGCGCGGGCGGACACCCCGGAGGGAGACCGGCTGGACGTGCTGACCACCGTTGTTAACGCATGGGAAGAAGTGCATTTTCCTATTGAGGAGCCGAAAACCGGAGGTGCTGTCTTGTGGCAGGCTCTCAAGGAGGGCGAAGACAGCGGCCGTGCCGATTACTCGCTCAAAGGGTTGTTGGACGAATTGGATAGCGAAACCGACCGAGCCAACAACATCATGATAACGTTATAATGATGTTGTTTTAACGTTACTATTCTGTGGCAGGAACTTATTGTTTAAAAATGAAAAACCGTCCTGAACAACCCGATTTTGCTTTGATTCGACCGGAGGTCGCTTTCAGACGGATCATGATGGCCGTTAATCCGGATTATTTTTCTTGGGAAACGGCGGAACAGGAAAGATATCGGCTTGGCCTGTCTGACGAAGAGTGTTTTCGCATCGAACGGGATGCGCTTAAAATTCTTTTCGATATTCGGGTCGATACCAAAGAAAAAATGGATGCGGTGTGCAAAACATTCAAAGATGAACATTATCTCTTGTTCAATGAGACCATGCTGTTTTTCCAGGGAATAGGCGATGATCTGTTTTATTTGAACGAATATCTCGACAATGACAGAACGTTACTCGATTTCGAGACGCTCTACGATTACGATTATGACGATCATTGTTTTCAGGAGAAATCCTGGAAAGAGGAAGTGCCCGACTATATCGCCAAACCCTATCGGGGAACCCTTTACTATCAATGGGCGCGTCTGCATATCGACGGCACGTTTTTCTATGCGGACCTTTCCATGATGGCAAACTATCTGTATAGCGTTGCCGAAGAAATCGGCTTCGATAAAATACAGGAGCTGATTCCTTACGAATATGTCGATGGCAAAAATCACGGCAAGCGGGAAGGAAAGGGCACCCTTTTTGACTGGAAGCTTATGGCGAACGGCAAGGAAGCGCAGTTGGAAGAATTGCAACGTCGCTATCGCGTTTATACCGGTGAACGTCAAAAGGTGGCTTTGGATGACTTCGACGCCAAGGCACAAAGGCGTGTTTATCTCGTGGATAAAAGCGAGAAAGTTGACCCCCACATGAGATTTATCTTTACTGATCAAACCGCATTACAAGGTGTGCGCTTTCGCCATTTCATGGCGGATTGCCGGAGCATGCTGGGTGACAATCAGGAGCTGGATGCCCTCATTGAACAGGAGCGCCAAGCGGCAATTGAATTTCTGGAGCAAAACCACCGGGACATCATGGAAAATTTTGACCCCAAAGTCACCAGACTCCGCAAGAAACGGAAAATCATCATCGCTGATGGTGCGTTGAACGATTTGTTTTAAAGCCGTCTTTTTTTGTTGTCCCTAGCCTTCAGACCAGTACGATGAAAACATGACACAGTCTTTTTCGCCTTGCCTCGACATTTTACCGCCGCCGCAACGCCGCTTGTGGCAGGAATTGGCTGAGGTGCCACGAGAGTTCATCCTGTACGGCGGTACTGCGATTGCCTTGTATCTCGGGCACCGCCCATCGGTCGATTTTGATTTCTTTGGGGATCGGGATTTCGATCCTGACCAACTGATTAACTCAATCCCGTTTCTTGCCAATGGACAGGTGATCCAGAAAGCGAAAAACACCTTGACCAGTTTGGTTGACCGGGACGGACCGGTTCAAGTGTCGTTTTTCGGTGTCCCCGGTCTGCCACGCCTGTCCGAGCCCGTCGAAATCCTGGAGAACGGAATTCGGATGGCCTCTTTGCTCGATTTGGCAGGAATGAAAGCATCAGTTGTTCAAAAGCGCGCTGAGGCCAAGGATTATATCGACATTGACACACTCATAACGGCAGGCGCAGTCGATCTTCCTACCGGGCTTGCGGCAGGCCAGGCGCTTTATGGCCGTTCGTTCAATCCGCAAATTACCTTGAAAGCGCTGTCCTATTTCGAAGACGGCGACTTAAAGCGGCTTCCCGAAGAGGTGAAAAATCGCCTTGTCATGGCGGCCCGCGCGGTCAATCTTGACCGATTGCCGACCATTGGTGGCGATTGGCGGCAGATCGGTCAGGACACGGAGCGCAGACGATGAAGACTATCCCCCTTACACCGGAGACCGAGGCCATCGCTCGCCGTATCATCTGGTTCGAGGAACCGGAACAGGCATTATCCGATCCTGTTCGTTTCATGGCCTATGCAATGACTTATGCGACCCACGAAGATATGAGCGTCATACGGCGGTATGTCTCGGACGAGGATTTCCAGGAGGCGCTCAACAAAGCCCCCCCTGGTATTATCGACGGGCGTTCGTGGGCTTATTGGAATTCCAAGTTCGGCAGGTATCCGGCCCCGCCGCCGCCAGAACGTCATTTTGGGAAAAATCTGTAGATCGACCTGTGAGAGGGCTGTCCATTACACATGTATGGTCCACCCCGAACAGTTCGGCGACACCCGCGCGGGTTTCTTCTCCGGCTTCGATGAGCGCCCGAGCGCGGGCAAGCTGATGCGGGGAGAGCTTGCGAGGACGGCCTACGGCCTTGCCCCGTCGCCATGAAACCATAAATTTGTGCCGCAAGTTGTGGCACAAATACAGGGGAAAAATTTGAGAAACAGCTACAGCTAGAGAAGGAAGAAGAAATGTTTTTTTTTTGACTCTTGGGGCAATATGGGTTGAAACTGGTTGCTATAGGTGCAACCAGTCAGGGGGGAGCCATGACCAGCACGACGATGGGCGTCAAGCTCGATGAACAAACCCGCGACCGGCTCAAGACGCTTGGAGAAACCCGCCGTCGCTCTCCGCATTGGCTGATGCGG
>JACSRU010000167.1 GCA_014879575.1 Chthoniobacterales bacterium
GGGTGACGCCGGCGGCGTGGGTATGGTTTCTCGGAACGGTGGCCAAGCCGGAGGGGGAGGATAAGAGCGGGCGGAGCGTCTGGCTGAGTTCGATTCACAATCTTCGGGCCTGTGGAACCGGAGCCGCCGGCTGGGTTGCGCTCGAGTGGTTGCGCGGGGTCTTGTTTCCCCAGTTTCCCTGGAACAATGCCGGAGTTGCACTTCACGAGAATATTCCGTTGATTCAAATTGCGGACATCACGGGTGTCGGCGGGCTCTCCTTCCTTGTCGTCCTGGCGAATCTGATGCTCGTTGCCACCGTCAAGCGTCTTGTGCTCGAAGTCGGCAAGGGCGTAAGGCGTCCACACTATGATTTTGTGGTCCCGGTGGCGCTCGTGGCATTGTCCTGGGGATATGGGATGCGCGAGTTCTACCGTCCGGCGCCAGAATCGGTGGAGATCCGCGTCGCGGCCGTGCAATCAAACATTCCCCAAAATCTCCGCAATGACTTGAGCTTCGAAGCCGATGTGCTGGCACGCTACGCGAAGCAGACCCAGATTGCGGCGGCGATGAAGCCGGATCTTATCCTCTGGCCGGAATCCGCCACTCCGCGTCCGTTGTTCAACGACCAGGGGACTTGGGATTTTGTGAGGGGGTTGGCGGAGAGCCACGACGGGGACTTTTTGTTGGGGACCGTACACTTTTCCGAACAGGGGGCCTTCAATTCCGTGGCTTTGTTGAGCAAGCACGGAAGGGAGGCGCAGATGTATCACAAGATGCATTTGGTTCCGTTCGGCGAGTATGTTCCGTTTCGCAGCGCTTTCCCGCTCTTTGCGTGGATCGTGGGTGACCTTGTGCCCGATGATTTCGATGCGGGCACCCAACCGGTCGTCCTCGGGATGTCCGCCCAACCGGTGAAAATCGGCCCGCTCATTTGCTTTGAAGATGTGATTGGTGATCTGGCTCGTCAGTTTGCGCTGGGGGGAGCCCAGGCGTTTGCGGTGGTCACGAACGACGGATGGTTCCTCGACAGTGCCGGATCCCGCCAGCATGCGGACCATGCGGTATTCCGCTGTGTGGAAAACAAACTCCCCATGATCCGCGCGGCAAACACCGGGATCACCTGCCTGGTGGACCGCCTGGGGGTGGTTCGGGAAACCTTGCGGGATCAGAAGGGCAATCCCTTCATCGAGGGGGTGCTTTTTGGCAAGGTGTCGGTCGCAAAGGATCCCGTGCCGACGTTCTACGCGCGGTATGGAGAAGTGTTTTCCCTTGGCTGCCTGGTGGCCGCCCTTCTTGCCATTGGGGGATATTTTCTCACAAGGAGGAAAAATTCCGCTTGTCCAACCCCCTCCGAAACGAAACCCTTGCCGGGATGAAAGTTCTTGTGACCGTTCTGCCAAAACCTTCCGTCCTCGATCCCCAGGGGGCCGCCGCCGCCGAAGCCATCCGCCATCACGGACTGGAAAAAATCGGACGGGTCCGGATCGGGAAGATGATTGAGATCGAGCTTCCCGAAGCGGCTGACGAATCGCTCCTCCACGAGATCGCCCGCGATCTCCTCTCGAATCCGGTCATCGAGGATTACGAACTCAAGGTGGTCAACGCCTGAGGACGGCGGATTTTTTTTGAGATCTGATATCCCATGAAATTTGCTGTTCTACGGTTTCCCGGTTCCAACTGTGATCAGGATTGTGTGTATGCGCTGAATGCGATCGCGGGAGCTTCGGCGGATTATGTCTGGCACAAGGACACCTCGCTGGCGGGGTTTGATGTCGTCGTGATTCCCGGCGGATTTTCCTATGGGGACTACCTGCGGTGCGGAGCCATTGCCCGGTTCTCGCCAGTGATGCAGTCGGTCCGGGAGTTCGCCGCATCCGGCGGGCCGGTGATCGGGATCTGCAACGGATTTCAAATCCTCTGTGAGAGCGGCCTTCTGCCGGGTGCCCTCGTGCGGAATCGCGGGCTGCACTTCCTCTGCCAACACGTTCGCCTGCGGGTCGAGAGCAACGCCTCGCGCTTTACGAACGCCGCCGTGCCCGGGCAGACTTTGAACATTCCCATCGCGCATGGCGAAGGGTGCTATTTTGCCGACGAAGAAACCCTCCGGTCACTGCAAGCCAACGGGCAGGTTCTCCTGCGCTACTGCGACGCGCAGGGACGGCCGACGGAGGCCGCCAATCCGAACGGCTCGCGCGATAATATCGCCGGAATCCGCAACGAAGCGGGAAATGTCTTCGGCCTCATGCCCCATCCGGAGCGGGCCTGCGATCCCCTCCTTGGGAGCACCGACGGCCTCGCCATTTTTCACAGCCTGATGAAAGGATGGACACAACCTTCATGACTCCCATCACACCCGAAGTCATCGCCAAGCATGGCATCACACCCGACGAATTCACCCGCATCCGCGAAATCCTTGGGCGCGAACCCAACTTCACCGAACTCGGGGTCTTCTCCGTCATGTGGAGTGAACATTGTTCGTATAAAAACTCGAAGCTGGAGCTGAAAAAATTCCCAACGACGGGATCCCGCGTGCTGGTGAAGGCCGGCGAGGAAAATGCCGGCGTGATCGACATTGGCGACGGGTGGGCGATCGCCTTCAAGATGGAAAGTCACAACCATCCGAGCGCCGTGGAGCCGTTCCAGGGCGCGGCGACGGGAGTCGGGGGGATCATCCGCGACATTTTCACGATGGGAGCCCGTCCGGTCTTCTCCATGAACTCGCTCCGTTTCGGCGACATCCGGGGGGATTCCGCCGAGGCGCGTACAAACCGGCGGCTTTTTGCCGGCGTGGTGGAGGGCATCTCCCACTATGGCAATTGCATCGGCATCCCCACGATCGGCGGCGAAGTCTATTTCGATGAAAGCTATGCGGGCAATCCGCTCGTCAATGTGTTTTGCCTCGGAGTTCTCCGGCATGATCAGATCGCCCGCGGCGGTGCCGTCGGCATCGGAAATCCCGTGTTCTATGTCGGCGCCGAGACCGGTCGCGACGGTCTCGCGGGCGCGGCCTTCGCCTCCCGCGAACTCACCGAGGAGTCCAAGGAAGACCGCCCTGCCGTCCAGGTTGGCGACCCCTTTCGCGAGAAGCTCCTCCTGGAAGCCTGCTTGGAACTTCTTGCGAGCGGATGCGTTGCCGGCATTCAGGACATGGGTGCCGCCGGGCTGACCTGCTCGACCTGCGAAACCGCCAGCCGGGGGGGGACGGGTGTCGAAATTGATTTGAATCTGGTGCCGAAGCGCGAGACCGGCATGACCCCGTATGAAATTCTCCTCTCCGAATCCCAGGAGCGGATGCTCGTGATCGTCACCAAGGGCGAGGAGGAAAAAGTCCGCGCAATTTTTGAGAAGTGGGATTTGCCCTACGCGGAAATTGGTGTCGTGAACGACGACGGCATGATGCGGGTGCGCGAAGGCGACTCCGTGGCCGTCGAAATCCCCGCCCGCAAGCTGGCCGACGACGCGCCGCTCTACTCGCGGGAAGCCGCGCCGAAATCCCGCCCCGAAGCCCTCGATCTTTCGAAGTATCCGGAGGCGGACTGCCACGCCGCGCTCCGGACCTTGCTCGCGCACCCGAGCATCGCCTCGAAGCAGTGGGTCTGGCGGCAATACGATCACATGGTGCGCCTCGGGGCCACGGTCCTTCCCGGATCGGATGCGGCGGTGTTCATCGTCCGCGAGGCCGGAAAAATCCTGGCCGCCAGCACGGATTGCAATGCGATCTACTGTCGGCAGGATCCGCGCGAGGGAGCCAGAATCGCCGTCGCCGAGGCCGCGCGAAACATTGCCTGCACGGGAGCGATTCCACTCGCGCTGACCGACAACCTGAACTTTGGGAATCCGCACAAACCGGAAAACTTTCTCCAGCTCCGCGAAGCGGTCGAGGGCCTTGCCGAGGCGTGCAGGGCATTCGACACGCCGGTCACCGGAGGAAATGTCAGCCTCTACAATGAAAGTCCGGCGGGCGCGATCGATCCGACGCCCACGGTCGGCATGGTTGGCATCGTCGAGGATGCCCGCCACATCACAACACAATTTTTCAAAGCCGCCGGGGATGCCATCCTGCTTGTCGGAGAGCCGGGCGACGAACTGGGTGCCTCCCACTATTTATTGGCCGTCCACGGAATGAAAGCCGGTCCCCCGCCGCGCCTGGATTACGACAAGGAACTCGCCGTCCAAGGGGCGGTTCGCACACTGATTCGTGCGGGACTCGTGAAGAGCGCCCATGATTGCGCGGAAGGCGGTCTCGCGGTCGCCCTGGCGGAATCGTGTCTGTCCGGCGAAACGAAGTTTGGTGCCGCCGTTCAAATTCCCGGCGGGGCCAAGCGGGCTGACGTGGCCCTTTTCAATGAATCCCAATCCCGCATTGTGATTTCGGTGGATCCCGGGAAGGAAGCCGAGGTTCTGACGCTTCTCGCCCGAGAGGGCGTGCCCGCGCAGAAAATTGGAACGGTTACTGCGGGTCCGGATCTGGAAATCCAGGCATCCGGCCGCGCATTGCGTTGGCCTCTCGCCGAGCTGCACGAAAGCTGGAGCGGCACAATTCCAACTCTGATGGGTGCGTAACGACGCCTTTCTGCCATTCGATCCCCAGGGGATGGGGCCCCGGAAATTTGCATATCCGGGAATCTTGGGCGACGGTACGCCATGGGCAGACGCGCACATGCACATCCCGCATCCCGTCGGCGGCATAAAAAGCGAAAATCCTTCGTCCGCTGGCTCGGGGTGGTCATGTATTCGACAGCCAGTCTCACCGCAGCACATGCGACCACCAAGACGGTCGATTCCTCGAAGACAAAAAAAACTTCGCGATTATCCATCGGCAACGATTACTGGCCGACGCTGACCGCTCTGCTCAAGGAGGCTCCCGTTCCAGGCTCCCTCCCGCAATATCCCTGGCACACAGACATTGTCACCACCACGTTCTGGATCGGCGAAAAGCCGACTGAAAACAACCCGGTTCCCAACCACAAGAGTTGTTGGGATGCCAAATGGGCCCAGAGCTACGGCGGCACGGATTCCCCAAAGTCTGCGGATCGTCGAAGCGAGTTTATTCCGCGAAGCTTCACGCCCCGGCAGAATCCCTTCTACGTCGCGCTCCCCTACAATGACATGACCTCAAAAGGTCACAAATCCGAGGCCGCGCAGGTGGTTCCCTGGTATCAGGCGGATTTCCGCTCTCCGGCGCGTTCGGTGTGCAAGGGACGTTGGATCGCAATCCGGCGGGGCGACAAAATCTGCTACGCGCAATGGGAGGATGCCGGGCCGTTCCGCACCGACCATGCGGCGTATGTCTTCGGAAACGAGCGTCCCCAGCCGAACCTCAACAAGGGGGCCGGACTGGATGTCTCTCCGGCTGTCCGTGATTTTTTGGGCATGGAGGACACGGATGTCACCGATTGGAAATTCGTGGAGTTTGCCGACATCCCCGAAGGTCCCTGGTCGGTGTTCGGTGACAACAACACCTTCGTCACCAATCGCCGGGAGGCTGCGGAAAAGGTTCTCTTGGCACTCGCAAAACGCCTGAACGAACAGCCCACGGTGGTGGATTGAAAATTGCCGGAGAGGAGTCCGGTTTTGAGTTTGAACCGGAGCGTTTGGAGAACCAAACTGTCTGCATGCCCGACAAGCCCCTGCTGATCTACGATGGCGAGTGCGCGTTTTGCCGTCGTCAAATCCGTGCCTGTCAGGAGGTCACGGGTGCTCGCGTGGGTTATGAAACTTCGCAGGCCGCCCGCGCTCGCTTTCCGCAGATCCCCCCCGCAGAATTTTCTCGGGCCGTTCAATGGGTTGGGAGCGACGGAGCGGTTTGCTCCGGCGCGAAGGCCATATTTTCGGCACTGGCCACTGCAACCTGGTATGGCCGAGCGGGTCTTTTCTTTTACCAAAAGGCGCCGGTTTTCGCGCACCTGACCGAGTGGCTCTATGCCCGTGTCGCCACCCGCCGAAAATAATTCAGGGGTTTTTTATGCGATGGCCTGGAGAAAAAACCGGTTTCGTAATGTGCGGCGGTTTGAGGTAGAAGGGTGCCGGATGGCCGGGAAGGACGTCCCGCCGGGCCAGCACCGCCGCCGAGGGGGGGCGGACAATCGCTTCGGGGAATCCCACCAACTTTCCGGTGGAAAAAACGGGCTCTCCAGGCTGGAAAAGTTTCCGCAGATCTTCCGGGGAGTGCAGTTGTGGCGGCGAGAGAAAAGTGCCCTGCTGCACATGCGCCAGAAACCACTGACCCGCCCGCGCATCGCCCGCGACAAAATAGTCCGGCACCTCATAGCCGAGCAGTGAGGACACACCTGCGAGACGCACGTTGCGCGCTCTGGCAATCCCCCAGGCGGCGGAGATCGAAACCCGCAAGCCATTATACCCCCCTGGTCCGGTGCCCACGACAACGGCATCCAGCGGCCCCGCATGCTGCAGGGCGGATTTCAAATGCGCAAACAGGTGGCTTCCCCGCCCCCGGGGGCTTTCAAATTCCGCCGTGTGGATCAACTCCCCCCCGTGAAGGACGGCCACACTTCCCAGTTGGCTGGAACATTCGATGCAGAGAACAGTCATCGCGTGCCACGGATTTTGCGGGAACCGGATTCGATGGAAAACCGGATCCGCCAGGTCTGCGGAGGAAGTGCCCCGGGAAATTTGTCCCCCCACTCGATTGCACGGATCGCCGGGGACTGAAGGTAGTCCTCAAAGCCCAGGCCGGTGAGTTCGTTTTCCGAGTCCAGCCGATAAAAATCAAAATGCACGAGGGGGATCCGTCCGCCAGGATACTCATGGACCAGCGTGAAGGTCGGACTCGAAACCATGGCGGGATCCAGGCCGAGGCCGACGGCCAGCCCCCGGACGAAACACGTTTTCCCCGCGCCAAGCGGACCTTCGAGGCTCAGGGTGGTATCCGCAGGGACTTCCTCCGCGAAAGCCCGACCCAAGGCCTGCGTTTCCTCCTCAGAGGCACAGAGCCTGCCCCCGGACTCAAAGATTCCTCCAAAGTTGGGATTTCGGTTTGCCATACCGGGGGCAATCTAGTTCGCTCATGGCCATGAGCACAACCTCCCAATCCGCACTCTGGACCCGGTTCCAACAATATTTCCTCCAATATGAGGATCTCGGAATTTCTCTGGACATCAGCCGGATGGATTTTTCGGAGGATTTCTTCACGACCATGGCGGCTGCGGCGGACCAGGCTTGCAGACAGATGAAGGATCTGGAGGGAGGCGCCATCGCGAATCCGGACGAGAATCGCATGGTCGGGCACTACTGGCTCCGCGATGCCGCCCTCGCGCCCACCCCCGAACTCCGGAACGCCATCACCTCCACGAAAAAATCCCTTCTGGACTTCGCGTCGGATTTGCATGCGGGGAAAATCCTGTCGGCCACCGGCGGCAAATTCACCGATCTCCTCGTGGTGGGAATCGGCGGCTCAGCCCTCGGCCCCCAGCTTGTGGCCGACGCACTCTGGAGTCCGAAAAACCCCGTCCGTCCGCACTTCTTTGATAATACCGATCCCGACGGGATGGACAAAGTCCTCGCGCAGATCGGCGCGAACCTCGGCACCACCCTCGTTGCCGTGATTTCCAAATCCGGCGGCACAAAGGAATCCCGCAATGGCATGCTTGCCGCACAGGATGCCTTCCAAAAAGCCGGAATTCCCTTCGCAAAAAATTTTGTGGCCGTGACCGGGGAGGGCAGCGAGCTCGACAAGGTGGCTGTGACCGAGGGCTGGCTCCGCCGTTTCCCGATGTGGGATTGGGTTGGCGGGCGGACCTCCGTGATGAGTGCGGTCGGTCTGCTGCCGATGGCAGTGCAGGGACTCGATGTCGGGGAGTTTCTCAATGGGGCCGCCGCCATGGATGCGAAGACGCGCACTGACGACATCCGGCGGAACGCCGCCATGCTCCTCGCGCTCATGTGGTTCCATGCCGGCAAGGGGCGGGGGCTGAAGGACATGGTGATCCTCCCCTACAAGGACCGCCTTTTGCTCTTCAGTCGCTACCTCCAGCAACTCGTCATGGAATCCCTGGGAAAGGAACTCGACCGGGACGGACGGATCGTCAACCAGGGCATCGCGGTCTATGGCAACAAGGGATCCACCGACCAGCATGCCTACGTCCAGCAACTCCGCGACGGCGTGAATAATTTCTTTGTGACGTTTATCGAGGTGCGCAAGGCAAGCTCATCCACCCCCGCAGAAGTCGAACCCGGCGTCACGGCAGGCGATTTTCTCCAGGGATTCCTTCGCGGAACCCGCTCGGCACTCCACGAAAACGGACGCGAATCGCTCACCCTCAGCATTCCGGAGTTCAATGCCTTCCAACTCGGCGCCCTCATCGCGCTCTACGAACGCGCTGTCGGATTCTACGGCTCTCTCGTCAACATCAACGCCTACCACCAACCCGGCGTGGAAGCCGGGAAAAAGGCCGCCGCAAAAATTCTGGAAATCCAACATAAAGTCGTCGCCTTCCTGAAGAAATCCGCAAAACCCGAGACCGCCGAACAAGTGGCCGCCTCGATCGGAGCCGGCCCGGAGGAAGTCTTTCACATCCTGCGCCACCTTGCCGCCAACCGATCCGATATGGTGGTCGGGAACGGACGCTCGCCGGCGCTCGATACGTTTCAAATCGGATGAGAACCCGGCTTTTCCTCGCGGTCATCCTCTGGGGACTTGCAGGTTGTGACTCCCCCACGCGAACCGTCGAGACCACGCGCAAACACCTCGCCGCTTATCAGGCCCAACCAACCGCCCAAAACCAGGCGGAGGTGGAAAAATCCCTCGCAAACCTCGATGCCCGGATCGCTGAACTGGAGGAAAAGGGGGACCACGTTCAGGCCGAACTTTTTCGACGCCAGGCTTCCAACCTCCGCACGGATTTCCAGGCCGCCAAGGTCGCCCAGGCGATAAACAGCGCGTCGAAAGCCATCCAGGGAATCGGAGAAGCATTTCGCGACGTCGGGAAAACCTTCGGGGAAGCCTTCAAAAACACGGAAACGAACGCCCCCTGACCCGCCCAGTTCCTCCCGCAGGGAAAATCCTCAGGATGATTTTTTTCGTGTTTTCATGAAAAAGAAGTGGTTCCATGTCAGTCGGTATGAATGCATCCCCTGAAATCGCCCTGCGTCGTCCCCTGCTTGCTTTTACAAATGCCTTTGACCCGAAGCCGGTCACGGTGATCTATGCCATCGGCGTTGTGTTCTGGGTGGCACTCACGTTGGTGTTCGGTCTGGACCACAGGGAAGACGTCGCGCTTTACACGGTGATCGAGGCTTTTGGATCGGCCTGGCAGACGGCTTTTCTGTGGAGCCTCGGCGTTGTGGCGCTCACATCGGCGATTTACTGTATTGCGCAGAAAAAAAGCCTGCTGGCCGTCGTGGTCAACACGATGATTTTCGCCGCGCCCTTTGCGTTGTTCCTGCTCAACACATTGATCCTCGACGAGTTTTACTATCAGCATCCCGCCACGGTGGAAATGACCAAGCTCTTTGGGCCGATTTTCATGCTGTTCTATGTGTTTGGGATTTTCTACATGTGGTGGCGCTCACCCGGGGGCCGGGAAGAAGCCCTGCCGGCCTTCATGCTGTCCACCACCGTCGTCGCGGTGCTGATGCTGGCCTTGACGAGTTTCAAGCTCTTCCTTTCCAACGACTATATTTATCGTAACGCCTTCGAGATTCGGATCGAAAAAGTGGACCGCCAGGGAAATACCGCCCAAGTGGAGGGGGTTCTCACCATCAATAAACCGGGATCCTACACGTTCTCGGTCGTCGGCAATGAAGTGGCCTTTCACCCCAACCAGATCCCACAGACCCTGACAGTCGATTGGGCGGACAAAGCGGGCGTTCCCTCCCAGGTCGGCGAATACAAATTTCACCTTACGGTGCCGGAAGCCCGTCCCGTGCGCCCGATGTTGCCTCAGGTGGACTCCGAGGAAATCTACCCGCAGGGTCCCGAGGCATGCCTGCAAGTCAGTCTGTCGGCGAAGGAAGGCAAATCGGCCACCTTCATCAAGAGCCTGCCGATCTGGCTCGAAGAATTCTGATTTTTCCCGCCCCGGACGCCCGTTCGATTGCGTGTTTCCTGCGCGGGGAAACATCTTGGCGGGATATCGGCCTTTCGTTTAGCGTGTTCGCCCTTTAATGCATATTCTTGACTGGCTGATCGTCGTAGTCCCCACCGTGTTTGTCCTATGGCTCGCGGTCTATTCCAAGCGTTATGTCAGAGGCGTGGCGGATTTTCTGGCGGCCGGACGAACCGCCGGGCGCTATGTGCTTTCCGCCGGGGACATGACTTCCGGCCTGGGGGTGATCGCTCTGGTCGCCTTGGTCGAGGCAAAATACCAGGTGGGCTACGCCCTCTCATTTTGGGAATATCTCACAGTGCCTGTGGGGATTATCATGGGACTCACGGGATTCTGTGTTTACCGTTTCCGCGAAACGCGATCGCTCTCGATCGGCCAGTTTCTCGAAATGCGTTACAGCCGGTCCTTTCGCATTGTGGCGGCGGCCCTGCGCACCATTTCGGAGATGCTTACGAACGCGATCGGACCGGCCGTCGCGGTCAACTTCTTCATCTATTTCCTCGGACTTCCCCACCGCGTGATGATTCTGGGAATGGCGCTGCCGACCTTTGCCTTGCTCGTGGGTTTTGCGTTGATCCTGTGTCTGGTTGTCATCTGGCCCGGCGGGCGCATTTCCCTGCTGATCACGGACGCCTTTCAGGGACTGATGAGCTACCCGATCTTCGTCATCATCGCCGGGTATATTTATCTGCATTTTGGCTGGGACCAAACCATCGCGCCGGTGTTGATTCACCGGGTGCCCGGCGAAAGTTTCATCAATCCCTTCGACATCGAGAAGCTTCGCGACTTCAACATTTTCGCGCTCTTCGTGACGATCATGGGCAGCATCCTGAATCGTGCGAGCTGGATCGGCAACGACACCAGCAACTGCGGCAGAACCCCGCACGAGCAAAAAATGGCCGGCATCCTCGCCACATGGCGCACCCTCTACGCCGGACTCATGTTGTTGCTCGTGGCGGTAATGATCATCGCGTTGATGACGCATTCCCGGTTTGCGGACCAATCCCACGATATCCGCCAGCAACTGAGCCGGAAAGTTTCTGAAGAAGCCGTTGCCGACCCCGGGATGAGATCCCGCCTCGATGCCAATCTGGCCGCGCTCCCGGTGTCGCAGCATCAGATCGGCGCCGACGCCCCGCTGTCCCGCGAGAACAACATTGACACTCCCTTCATAAATACCGCCCAGGAAACTCTGGGCGGCACGCCCGAAGGCAACCTTCAATTCCAGAAATTCCGGACGCTTTACCATCAGATGATGTTGCCGGTCGCCCTCCGGGAGACCCTGCCCATCGGGCTCATGGGTCTGTTCTGTCTGTTGATGGTCATGCTGATGTTGTCCACCGACGACTCGCGGGTGTTCAATGCCTCTTCGACGATCGTGCAGGATGTCATCATGCCCTTTCGAAAAACCCCGTTTTCCCCTCAGCAACACCTGCTGGCCATCCGCCTCTGTTCGCTCTTTGTGTGCGTCTTCTTTTTCGTGGTGTCCCTGTTCTTCGTGCAGATCGACTACATCCAGATGTTTACCACCATCATGACATCCGTGTGGCTGGGCGGGGCGGGGCCGATCATGCTCTTTGGACTCTACAGTCGTTTCGGAACTACGACCGGGGCTTTTTGCTCCCTGATCTTTGGATCCGGCCTGTCAATCGTCGGATTGGTCCTTCAGCGCAATTGGGCGGAAACCGTTTATCCCTGGCTGCAAACCAATGGCTTGGACGTTGCCCTCGGGCGCATGTTGGAAACGACCTCGCAACCGTTCAATCCCTTCATTGTCTGGACGATGGATCCGGTGAAGTTCCCGATCAATTCCTACGAACTTTACTTCCTTTCCATGCTCACCGGCATTGCCGCCTTTGTCATTGGATCCCTGCTCACCCAGAGAAAGCCATTCAACCTTGATCGTCTGCTCCACCGGGGCGAATACGATGTCGCGGGGGAATACAAGGAACCCTTCAAGTGGAGCGTGCGAAATGCCTTTCAGAAACTCATCGGCATCACCCCCGAATACACCCTCGGAGACAAGGTCATCGCCTGGTCGGTGGTCGGCTACGCGATTTTCTACAAGTTCGGCCTGTGCTTTCTGGCCGTGCTGATCTGGAACGCCATCACCCCCTGGCCGGTCGAGTGGTGGAGTACATATTTCTTCATCACCAGCCTGCTGGTCACCGGCATCGTGGGCATCGTCACCACCTTCTGGTTCCTGATCGGCGGCATTGTTGACATGCGCAGGCTGTTCCGCGACCTGGCACTGCGCGTTGACAACCCGCTCGACAATGGCATGGTGGAAGGACACGTTTCGCTGGCCGACAAGGCCCTCTTCGAACAGCGCACGCACGAAAAGCAGGATGACTAAGCCCCCCAGAGAAGCCGTCAAAATCCCGGTCAGGCCGCGGCGCTGCTGACAGGAAATCGTCGTTGCCCATGGTGCGCCGCCTTCTGAAAAAACCCAATAAACCGGACGAGCACCATGTGGACATGAAGCTGGGCGCCGGGTGGCACAAGCGAAATTTTCTCGCCGAAGTTGTCATTCCCTCGCTCTTCACGAAACGCCACGGACAAAAACGCAAGCCGACGTTTCCCAAGCTCCACGCGGGGGAAATTTGCATCACCTGGATCGGCCATGCGTCGTTTTTGGTTCAGACTCCCAAGCAGAGCATTCTGATCGATCCGAACTGGGCAAAATGGCTAAAGGTGATCAAGCGGATTCGGCAGCCGGGATTGGAAATCCATGATCTGCCGGCGATTGATCTGGTGTTGGTGACGCACGCGCACTTCGACCACCTGGATCGAAAAACCCTCCGCACTGTTGCAAGTGACCAGCCCATCGTGGTGCCCGAGCATGTCGGCAGTCTTGTCCACGGGCTTGGGTTCCGCCATGTGCAGGAACTCCAGTGTTGGGAGACCTTCGAGCTTGGCGCCTTGAAAATTACGCTGACTCCGGCCCGCCATTGGGGGGCGAGAGTTCTCCATGACAACCATCGGAGATTCGGTGGATTTCTCATTGAATACGGTGGCCGCTCGATCTTTCACTGCGGAGACAGCGCCTACTTTGAAGGTTTTCAGGAAATCGGACGCAGGCTGCCTGTCGAAATCGCGCTTCTGCCGATCGGTGCCTATGACGCGCCGACAAAACGGGATGTACACATGAATCCCGAACAGGCATTGAAAGCCTTCCTGGAGCTGAATGCCAAGACGATGGTGCCCATGCATTTTGGAACATTCCGCCTCAGCTACGAACCGCTCCATGAGCCGCCGCAAAGACTCATGAAGCAGGCGAGGACGCTCTCGATTGCGGATCGGATTCGCGTGCTGAACGAGGGTGAACCGACGATTTTTTAGATAGGTGAAGCGCGGAAAATCCCCCCGGCGGCGATCACCCGAGCGCCCGCAGGGCGGTCTGGAGTTCCTCAAGGCGGGTCATCCAATCCTGCTGGCGCTGCCGGTGTTCCGCGACCACGGGAGCGGGAGCGTTTTTTACGAACGTCTCGTTTGAGAGCTTCGCGGCGACCTTGGCGATCTCGGCCTCAACTTTGCCAATTTCCCCCTGCAAACGGCGGCGCTCGGACGAGGCGTCCACGACGCCTTCCAGCGGCAGGTGAAGGATCCCGACGTCCGTGGGGCAGGCGGCAAATCCAACAGGGGCCACTTCGCAGCATTCCAGCGAACTGGCCTGCAGGAAGAGGGCGAGCGCGGGGAGCACGCCCTCCACCCATTCGGCGGCGGGAGTGAGCTTCCAGGCCAGACGTTTATTTGAGGGAATGTGATACGTTGCCCGGAGGTTGCGAGCCTGGGCGACGGCGGCATAGACAGCATCGGCGCGGGGATCGGGAACGGCATTCCCGACAGTGGGCCAGGAAGATTCCATGAGACTCTGGCTGCCAAAGCCCAAACCACTCCACAATTCCTCGGTAATGAAGGGCATGTAGGGGTGCAGAAGTTTCAGGATCCGTTGGATTGTGAAATCCATGACCGCAAGAGTCCCCGCTCGGCGCGGCGAGTCAAAGTCCGCCTTGGCGGCCTCGATGAATCGGTCACAAAAATCCCCCCAGGTAAAGTCATACAAGGCCTGCGCAATGTCACTGAACCGAAAGTTCTCGTAGCCTTCGGCCACACGGAGGATCGTGGCATCCAGTTTTGCGAGGAGATCCCGCGCGAAGAGCGACAGGTCGTGCTTCGAGGGATCCGCCTCCGGATCCACGGCTCCCTGCATCTGCCGGAAGCGGCAGGCGTTCCAGAGCTTGTTGCAGAAGTTCCGCCCCTCAACGATCTGTTGTTCGTCGAACTTGATATCCTGCCCCTGCGGTGCGATCCGGAGCAGACCGAACCGCAACCCATCGGCTCCATATTTGGCAATGAGATCGAGCGGGTCGGGAGAATTTCCCAGGCTCTTCGACATCTTCCGCCCCTGTTTGTCGCGGACGATCCCCGTGAAATAGACGCTGCGAAACGGGATCTCGCCCGTGTATTCGAGACCAGCCATGATCATGCGCGCCACCCAGAAAAAGAGAATGTCCGGCCCGGTCACCAGGACGCTCGTGGGATAGAACGCCTTTCGCGCTTCGGCATCCATTGTTTCGTGGGCCCACAGCCAGGAGGAAAACCACGTGTCGAGCACATCCGGATCCTGCACCCAGCCCTCCCCGGGTGACTCGATCTGGCATTTGATTTGCGGAGTTTCATCCCCGGAATACCACACCGGGATCCGATGCCCCCACCACAGTTGGCGGGAAATGCACCAGTCCTGGATGTTTTCGAGCCAGTGATCGTAAACCTTCTCCCAACGTGCCGGAAAAAATCGGATGAGATGATCGCGCACGGCCGCGCGGGCCTCCGCCGTCTTCGGATACTTCAGGAACCATTGCTCGGAAAGCCTCGGCTCGACCGGCACATCCGTCCGCTCGCTGAAGCCCACATGGTTTTCATGCGGTTCCTCTTTGACGAGAATGCCGAGTTCCCGCAACTTGTCCACCGCTTCGACGCGGGCCTCGAAACGGTCGAGTCCCACAAAATCCTCGCCGGCCAGTTCGTTCATCGTGCCGTCCGGATTCAGGATATCCAACACTGGCAATTTGTGCCGGAGTCCGATCTCGTAGTCGGTTTTGTCGTGAGCGGGAGTCACTTTGAGGACGCCGGTTCCGAATTCAAACTCCACGTCGTCGTCTCCAATGATCGGGAGGATCGCGGGATCGTCCAACGGGAGCGGCCTGCGGACATGGAGTCCGATGAATTCCTGATAGCGAGGATCCTGTGGATTCACGGCGACCGCCGTGTCGCCCATGATCGTTTCGGGACGGGTTGTGGCAATTTCCAAAAAAGTCCCCGGACGCTCCACGATCTCCACCTTGAAGTGGTAGAGGTAACCCTTCTGCGGTTTCGGGAGGACTTCCTCATCACTCAGCGCAGTGAGGGATACCGGACACCAGTTCACCATCCGCTTGCCACGATAGATGAGCCCCTTCCCATGCAGGTCCACAAAAACCTCCTGCACTTTCCGGGCATAGGCCTCGTCCATCGTGAATCGCTCGCGCTCCCAGTCGCACGAACACCCGAGCTTCTTCAGTTGGTTGATGATGATGCCCCCGTGCTTTTCCTTCCACTCCCAAACGCGCCGGAGGAACTCCTCGCGCCCGAGGTCGTGGCGGGTTTTCTTTTCTTCCTTGCGGAGTTTTCGTTCCACGACCGTCTGGGTGGCGATGCCCGCGTGGTCGGTCCCCGGCAGCCAGAGGACCTCGTGCCCAGTCTGCCGCGCATGACGACAAAGGATGTCCTGCGTCGCATTGTTGAGCACATGCCCGAGCGTCAGCACCCCGGTGACGTTCGGAGGGGGGATCACAATCGAATATCCAGGCTTGGGCGAAGAGGGATCCGCGCGGAAGAGTCCACGCGAAATCCACCAGGAATACCATTTTTCCTCCACCAGGGCGGGCTCGTAGGCTTTTGAGAGTTCGGACATCGGACCCGGCATTGTGCCGGGTTTGGCGGGGAATTCAATCGGCTTTCGCATGAAAAATCCCTTGCGCCCGCGCCCGCCC
>JACSRU010000168.1 GCA_014879575.1 Chthoniobacterales bacterium
CCAGCCCTTCAGGCCGGATGCCACGATTCTCAATAACCCAGCCCTTCGGACTGGGCTATTGAATCATGCACCTTTGGCGCAGGGCATCTTGGTTTTGCACTTATTGGAGAGGCGCCCGGGGCTGCGGGGCCGCCCCTCTGTCGAAAATGTGAGAGCCGGGGGCAATACTTGGCACGATAATTGCTGATTTTCATTGCCGGTTGGAAATGAAGAAAACTCCAAAACTCAGGCGGTTCATTCCCGGCATGAGCTGTCCATAAAACACAGAAAAAAACATGGCGAAGTATAAACTCGAATACATTTGGTTGGACGGATACGAACCCGTCGCCAACCTGCGCGGAAAAACCCAGATCAAGGACTTTGACGCCTTTCCCAAGTTGGAAGAACTTCCTCAGTGGGGGTTTGACGGGAGTTCGACCCGGCAGGCCGAGGGAAAAAGCTCGGATTGTCTGTTGAAGCCGGTGGCCTGCTATCCGGATCCCACGAAGACCAACGGCGTGCTCGTCATGTGCGAGGTTCTGATGCCCGATGGCACGCCGCATCCGAGCAACACCCGGGCAAACATCCTTGATGATCCGGATGCCTGGTTTGGGTTTGAGCAGGAATATTTTCTTTATCAGGATGGGGTGCCGCTGGGTTTCCCCGCCGGCGGAGGCTTTCCGTCCCCGCAGGGTGAGTATTATACGGGAGTGGGTTACAGAAATGTCGGCGAGGTCGCGCGCGAAATCGTTGATGCGCACCTCGACCTCTGTCTGGCGGCGGGGATCAACCACGAAGGCATCAATGCCGAGGTGGCGAAAGGCCAGTGGGAATTTCAGATTTTTGGGAAGGGCTCAAAGACGGCCGCCGACCAGGTCTGGATGGCCCGCTATCTTCTCCTGCGATTGACGGAGAAATACGGGGTGGATGTGAACTGGCACTGCAAGCCGCTCGGTATGGAAGCCGACTGGAACGGCTCGGGGATGCACGCGAACTTCTCGACGAAATTCATGCGCGAGGTGGGGGGGAAGGCCTACTTCGAGGCACTGATGGCGGCCTTCGACAAATACAAGAACGAGCACATTGCCGTCTATGGGCCGGACAACCACATGCGTCTCACCGGGCTGCATGAGACCCAGTCCATCGACAAATTCAATTACGGCCTGGCCAATCGGGGGGCATCCATCCGGATTCCGCACAGCTTCGTCAACAATGACTACAAGGGGTATCTTGAGGACCGTCGTCCGAACTCACAGGGCGATCCCTACAAGATTGCGGGACGGATCCTGCAGACGATTGCGACCGTTCCCACGAAGTAACATTCGATCGGAGAACGCCATATCAAACGCCGTCCGTCTTCGTGCGGGCGGCGTTTTGCGTTTTCCGGAGGGGATTTTCCCGTGGAAAAATCAGGGCGCGAAGAACGAGGGGAGGAGGTAGATCCTGCCCGGATCGAGCGCGACCGCCTTGGGGAGGAGGTCGAGTTCGATTTTTGCCGAAGCCTGGGACTCCCCGAACATTTGGAAAAATCTGTCGAGGCTGAAGCCGCGCTCATATCTGACCACCTGGGCTTCCGGAGCTCCGCCGAGCTCGGCCGCCTTGTCGTAGGCATCTTCGATGTAGCCGAGTTCATCCACCAGACGGGCGGCGTAGGCATCCGTCCCGCTGAGAATGCGTCCGTCGGCAACCCCCTCACGCAACGCCTTTTCATCGAGCTTGCGCGAACGGGCCACGATGCCGACAAAGCGGTCGTAGCTCTGCATGACGAGTCCCTGGACATAGTTTTTTTCGTCGTCCGTCATTTCCCGTCCCCCATTGAGCATGTCCTTGAACTTTCCGCTTTTGAAGGTGAGGGACTGGAGCCCGACTTTACCGAAAAGCTCACGATAGTTCAGAGTGGAGATAATGACACCGATGCTGCCGGTGAAGGTCGTGTCGTTGCACATGATCCAGTTGGAGCCACAGGCCGCATAGTAGGCGCCGGAGGCACCGATGGAATTGAAATAGACGACCACCGGTTTGTGGCGGGCCAGTCGGCAAATCGCGTCGTAGAGGACATCCGAGGCGGTTATTTCTCCGCCAGGGGAGTCCACTTGCAGGACGACAGCCTTGATCTGCCTGTCGTTTTCCGCCTGTTCGAAGGCGGATTTCAGGTCGTCCACCATGGAATTTCCGAGGGGGCCGACCATGCCGAAAGCAATCACCCCCTCCAGCGGAATCACCGCAACTTTTGAGTGGGGATCCTTTCCATCCACCAGAACTCTTTCCTCAAAAACCTTCGGACGCAACAGCCTGACTCCGGTCACGCTGGAGGGTTTTTTTGCCCCGATCGCGGCGAGCAAAATCAAATTCACAAACATGCTCGCGCAGACTGCGACGAACAGGAAAACCATGAGGCAACCGGATTTTTTCATTTGGGTAGGCGAGAAATTGGCGCAAAACTCCTCCACTCACAAGCAGGGAAATGGCCGCACAGAGTCCGGGGGATGCCAGCAGTGAAAAAAATCTGCCGGGCACAGGGAATCCGGTGGAATCCGTCACCGAATTTTTTAGTCGGCTTCTAAGCCTGTTTTGTTGGGCCCCATGGGCTGGGTTCGGCAGCCTCCTCATTGAGCACCTTCCATCGCGCGGAAAGAATTGCGCTTCGGCTCAGGTAGCCAAGCAATCGGGAGGAGTCGTCGTCCGACACCACCAGAAGGCGTCCGATGTCGTGAAGAAGCAGCTTTTGGATGGCCACATGCAGGACATCGTTCGGAGTGACGCAGATGAGGTTTTTTGTTGCATAATCCGAAACCACGGCCTGGGGAGAGGCCGTTTCGATCACGCGGATCACATCCCCCCGTGTAATGATACCGGTGAGGCGGCCTTCGCCAGTCAAGACCGGGTGGGCCTGACGCGGACCAAGTGTGGGATCATGAGACGCGATCTTTCGGGCAAGTTCAGCCAGGGGCATGTCGGCGGTGAGTGTCACCGGGTTGGCATCCATCACGTCCGCCACCCGGGTGTGCTCAAAAACATCGACGCCAAATTGTGAGGGAACGCTGATCCCGCGGCGTTCGATTTTTTCCGTCATGATCGAGGTGCGTCCCAAAGTGCGGACCACCAGGACGGATACGGCACAACAAGCGAGGAGGGGAAACAGGGCATCGGTTTGTCCCGTAGTTTCGAATGCGAATACAGAGGAGGCCAACAGGGCCTGGGAGGCACCACCGAAGACGCAGGCCATTCCGAGCAGGGCCATGAGGTGCGGATCCACGGCAGGAACGATTTTCTGGAGGATGATTCCGGCCATCAGACCAAGAGCACTTCCGATTGTCATCAGAGGGGCGAGGGTTCCCCCCGAGGTGCCGCTGCCGAGTGCCACGCTCCAAGACAGGAACTTCAGCGTGCAGAGCAGCAGGATCGTGAGAAGTGTTCCGGTGCCCGCAAGGTTCTCCGTAATATTGTAATAGCCAACTCCAAGGGTTCTGGGTTCGAAAAAACCGATTAGCCCGACCACAATTCCCCCAATCGCCGGCCACCACATCCAATGGATCGGCAGTTTGTGAAAGGCATCCTCGATGGCATAAACGACGCGACTGAGTCCAATGGCTGCCACTCCGAAAAGAACGGCGATGGACAGGTACACCGCAAATGCGGAAAGCGCCGGCGGCGAGATATTCGGCATTGGGAAAACCGGATGGGATCCCACCCAGGCAACGCGAAGGGCCGTCGCAACGCTGACGGCCAGGATCACAGGAATCAGGGAACGGGCTTTGAACTCAAAAAGCAAAAGTTCGACCGCCAGAAGAATAGCCGACAGTGGACTGCCAAAGGTGGCCGCCATCCCGGCGGCGGCACCTGCCGCCAGAAGGGTCTTCCGCTCCGCAGCCGAGCTTGGAAAAATCTGGCCAAGCAGGGATCCCCCCGCTCCACCGGTGGCGATAATCGGACCTTCCGCTCCGAAGGGGCCCCCTGTGCCGATGGAGATTGCGGCAGACAAGGGTTTGAGAAAGGTCAGACGGGCCGGGATGCGACTCTCATTTTCGAGCACTTTTTCCATCGCCTCCGGGATACCGTGCCCCCGGATGGCGGGGGAACCGAAGCGCGCCATTAACCCCACCAGAATACCGCCAATCACCGGGATGATGACAACTGCCAGCCCCAATTGGTTGTCTGCGGGAGAGGCCGCCGCAAATTTCCCGAAAAAGGCGACTCCTGTGAGGACTTCGATCAGCCAGAGCAGAAGTTGGGCCACCCCGGCCATCACAGCCCCCAAAGCCATGGACATGGTACAAATTCTTACGACGCGAAGTCCCATCACTTTTTTGAGACAGTCTCCAGGCGTTTAAGTATTCCCATCAACAGGGATCCCGCCTGGTGAAAGGATGCCAGAGCTTCGTATTCGGATTTCGTCATCAAAAATACATCAGAAAGCGATATGATGTTTGAAACCGATCACGCTGTCGAGCGGAGAAGTGAACAGGCAGGGAAATGGCCGCCCAGAGTCCGGGCGAAACCATCGGTGAAAAATATCTGCCGGGCAGAGGGGATCCGGTGAAATCCGGCATCGAAAGTTTTGTCGGTTTTCGAGGCCTGTGTGCTCCCATTTGGCTCTGGAGTTCATCTGTTTTTGGCGACTTGCGCAGATGCGCCCGCACCCCATCGGCGTATTGCAGAAACTCTTGGGAGCGGTCATAGTCGCAGCGCAATGACAGCAAGTGCCAAGATATTTCTGTTTTTCCCGCGCAAGGAGAACCTCCGCATTTTGTTTCTCTTCCTGGCCATTTTTCTGGGCGGATGCGCGACGCAAACATTTTCTCCCGATGCCGCGCCCGAGTATGTGGTGATCCGGGACTTTTCCCCGTTTTATCGCATGGGACCCCAGCAGGGTCGTGGGCCCGACACCTCATTGCGCGCCGAAACCCGCGTGAAGTTGCTCCGCCGGGAGATGGGCTTCAGCCTTGTCCAACTCGAAGATTTGCGCACCGGATATGTGGCCAATGAAAATATGACCGTGGCTCCCCCGCGTCCGCCGGAGCAAATCAAAAAGGATGAGGAGGTCGCCGCCGGCAAGAAACGCGGAGGCCGCCGGGGAGACGACGGTCCCCTCTACTCGGGTCCCCAGGTCAATGACACTCCACTGCCTGATCCGAATGTGCCGCCACCCGATCTGAATGTGGAGCCCGAGATCGTTCCGGATACGATTCCCGCGCCCGACGCAAAACCCGTCGAGCGTCCGAAATTCCGCTATTAGAACCTGAGAGAGGTGCGCGAACCGCAACGCGGCAGGACGCCGTTTTTCCGGTGCAAGCTGGTGGCGGGCATTTTGTTCACCGGTTCGTAGCCTTGGTGGTCTGCGCGCTCAGTGGAGTCCGGTGAGGGACTTCCCCGGTGCCGACGAGCAGTCAAGAATCCGCTGTGTCAGGGCGGAAGGAGTTTGTGACGAGAATTTCACAATTGGGCCATTGCTCCGTTGGGATGGACTGCGACTCTGCCATCTTCACCTTATGAAACTTCAATACATATTCTTAAACCCTTTGCGCAGTTTAGCCGTCCTTTGCATTTCGTGCAGCACCCTGCTTGCGGGATCTCCGGCAAGCCAGGAAGTCAAGAGTTCGGACTCCGGACTTTCGGAATGGTGGAACGGAAAAAAAATGACGGGAAACTGGTTCGGATTCCGGGACACGCTGGCCGACAACGGCCTGACATTTCACGGCAAATACTATGGAGCCTACTTCGGTGTTGTGGACAGCCAGAAGGGGGGGCATGGATTCTGGGATGAGGGCATCGAGTTTGGTGCCGAACAGAATTTCGGAAAGTTGCTCCGCAGGGAGGGACTCGAGGGGGTGAAAGGCTTCGCGCAGTTCCGCTATCGGGATTCCCAAAGGTCGGCGGATCCGAATCAATACAGCATGGGCTATTCGATGTTCAACCCTTCGAACTGGATTTCCGGCACGCAGTTTCGCGTGCTGTCCTTCGGTCTGGAAGTGGGATCGGAAGACCTGCTGCCAGTGAAGGATCAACTCGTCTTTCGGGGAGGCTGGTTGCAGCCTCAAAAGGAATTCCTCGACCAGCCACTCTCGAAGCTCTTCCTGAACAATGCCGTAAACAGCGCAAAGGGACTCGGGGGAAATATTCCGTTTTCCTCCTCGTTCTCCACTTGGGGCGGCACGCTGAAAGTCAAGCCGGTGGACTGGCAGTATGTCAAAGGCGGGGTGTTCATGGCTTATCCCGAAGCGACCGCCAGCGGCAATCATGGCATGGCGTTCGAGGGGTTTGCGCCCGATCCCTCCAGGAACGGTCTCATGGCCATGGTGGAAACCGGGATCACACCGAATATCGGAACATCCGCGTTGCCTGGAAAATATGCGGTGGGCGGATATTACTACGGTGGCCAGAGGAATTCCTTCAATGGAACCTCACAATATGGGCAATACGGGTTCTATTTTCAGGCGGACCAGATGCTTTATCGGGAACCCTCTCCGGAGTCTTCCCTCCTGAGCAAGAAGTCTTCGGATGGCAAGGCGGCGGTGGGGGAAAAGAACTTCAAGGAGCCTGTCGCCATGGAAAAACCCAAACTCTCCAAACAGGGACTTGGCGTGTTTAACGTCGTGAGCTTTGCCCCGAAATATAACAACCTGATTCCTTTCTATTTTCATTCCGGTTTCGTCTATACGGGACTCCTTCCCCATCGGGATGCCGACCAGACGATCTTCTCCGTGGCTTATGGCAGCTATAGCCACCAGAACATTCAAAACCTCCAAAATTCGGGCCGAGAAAACCAGCCAAACTACACGATGTTCCTCGAAGGCGGCTATCGGATCGCCATCAACGAGTGGGCGTTTTTCCAACCCTTTATCCAGTATGAAATCCGCCCCGCCGGGACGGGTGCCGTCGCCAATGCGACGATTCTCGGCTTCACCACCGGCCTGACATTCTGAGAACCTGCTTTTGTAAAGACGGAATGAAGGCTCCCCCGTTTACCGAAGAGACGGGGGATCGGCCACTTCGAGTAAACGCACCGGGGCACTGTCCCGCGGGAGCACTTCCCCACGAAAGAACGGACGATAAAAAAACGCCATGACTCCCATGACCACCACCCCAAGAGCCAGCACGCCGGCACCCATGATGAAAACCAGACCGACGCCAAAGACATCGGCGCCGCTTCCAAAATCCGGGTCCAGACTGGAAATGGTCGTATGGAAAAATATGACAAAAAGAATGCTGCCTCCCAATCCCGGCATGAGAATCCTCATAAAAAAAATGCCCAAAGATCGGAACGCCACGCGCCGGAAATACCACACGCAGGCAAATGCGGTGATGCCGTAATAAAAGCACACCAACAGTCCCAGAGCTGTGATGCTGTCCCACAGGGCGTCTTTGCTGATCAGGCGCAATCCCACATAAAAAACTGCGGCGATGACGCCCGAAACAAGAATGGCAAACGTCGGGGATTTGTATTTTGGATGGACTTCGGCAAACTTTGAGGGGATCGCCTTGTAGTATCCCATGGCCAACAAGGTTCGCGCCGGAGAAATCCCGGTGGATTGTAGGGAGGCCGCCGCGCTACATAACACCGCGAGGGAAAGGAATACCCCGGCCCAACCCATGATCGGGTGCGAAAGAGCACCGAACACATTGTCCGACATGGCGGGATTATTCAGGCCGGTGGGGCCATCTCCAATCCCCGCATAGGAGACTGTGGCGGTTCCGATAAGCGTGTAAAGCCCGACCAGGGTCAGAATCAAGATGGCGGACGCCTTGCCCGTCGAAGCCCCTTTCGCGTCGTCGCCGCCGCTCTCTTCACTCAGGGTCATGACGGTATCCCATCCCCAATATACGAAGATCGAAACAGCGATCCCGGCCGAGAAGGTCGCAAAGGAATCAACCGCGAACGGATTGAACCATCTGAGTCGCATAGGAATGGATTCCGGATTGCTTCCATTGTTCGCCGCGATGAACGCCCCAACGATGAACCAGCCGAGAACGAGCACTTGAATGGCCACCATGACAAACTGAAACCCTTTTGTGGAATGCATGCCCCGATGTGAAATCCAGGTGGAAATCGCCAGAAAGCCAATCACCACAAGGCTGTTCACCCAGGGATTCTGCCCCAGGATGATGAAGGCATCGTTCTGAAAAATCTGTGAGAGAGCCATGAACAAAAAGGCTTCGGCGATGCCCGCCGTGTTCGCGATCACGAGGATCGTTGCCGCGAGCAGCCCCCAACCGGCAATCCATCCCACCCAGGGGCCGAACGCTCGCGTTGCCCACGTAAACGTCGTCCCTGTATCCGGCATGGCCCGATTGAGTGCCATATAGCCCATCGCGACAAGAAACATGGGGATAAATCCAACAATAAAAATTGCGGGAAGCTGGTCATTCACCCAGCTCGCCGCAGGCCCCAGTGCCGCCGTCATCGTATAGGCCGGCGCGCAGCAGGAGAGCCCGACGACCACAGCACCTAATGTGCCGATGGTTCCCTGACCAAGCCCCTTATGGGAAACCTTCCCTCCTCTTGCGTTCTTTTCGTCGGATGCCTTTCTTTGTGAAATCTCCTCCCCCCCTCCTTTTTTTATTTGCATCCGGGAGGAGTAGTTAAGGAGGGACTTCCGATCAATCCCATTTTGGCAGTTATGAGGGTTTGGAGTCCGCTGTAATGCCAGGTCCGGTCGCCGGACTCTTCAGTGCCCCGCAGGGGGGCTTTTTTTTCATTTCATTTCCTCGTGACACCCGCTTTGCTTTTGCGCTGAACGTAAAATCATGAAACTAGATATTCCGACACTTGAATTGGCAGCCCGCGATGCCCGGGGACTTGCGATGGATGCGATCGCGAAATGCAAATCCGGTCATCTGGGACTTCCGCTGGGAGCCGCCGAGGTGGGAGCTGTGCTCTACGGACATTCCCTGAGCTTCAACCCGGACGACCCGCATTGGCTGAATCGGGATCGTTTCATCCTTTCCGCCGGGCACGGGAGCATGTTCCTCTATGGGTGGCTGCACCTTTCGGGATATGCCCTTTCGCTCGATGACATAAAAAATTTCCGTCAACTGCACAGTCGGACGCCCGGACATCCGGAGTTTCGTGAAACGCCGGGTGTGGAGGCCACAACCGGGCCCCTGGGGCAGGGGGTGTCGAATGCCGTCGGCTATGCGGTCTCGGCAAAAATGTGCGAAGCCCGCTTCAACACCGCGAAGCATGTGATTTTTGACCACCATGTGATCGTCCTCGCGGGAGACGGATGTTTGCAGGAAGGCGTGGCGCAGGAAGCCAGTGCCCTCGCGGCACATCTTGGCCTGGACAATCTCATTCTGATTTACGATGCCAACAACGTCACCCTTGATGCCATGGCGCCCGTGTCTCAGAGCGAGGACACGGCGGCGCGGTATCTTGCCTATGGGTGGGATGTTCAGGAAATCGACGGACACAACCTCCTGGAAATTGCCGGAGCCATTGAGAAGGCCAAGGCCGCCACGAGTGGAAAGCCCCAAATGGTCATCGCAAAAACGCTGATTGGAAAAGGGATTCCCGAAGTCTCAGGCACCAACAAAGCCCACGGCGAGGCCGGAGTGAAATATGTCCAGGAGGCCAAAAAGGCGCTTGGTCTTCCGGATGAGGCGTTCTTTGTTTCACCGGAAACGCGGGCATATTTTGAAGCCCGCAAGGCGGAGTCAAAGACGGCGTATGGTGTCTGGCAGAAGGCATTTCGGGCCTGGAGCGAAGACAACAAGGAACTCGCCCGGGAACTTTCCGATGCGTTGTCCGGCAAAGTGCCCGATCTGTTAAAGGTCATTCCGCCCTTCGATCCGGCTTCGAACATCGCGACAAGGAAGGCCGGCAGCGAGGTTCTGCAGCCCATTGCGCAGGCGATGCCGCTGGTCGTTGGCGGGAGTGCCGACCTTTTCGGTTCGACACTGAATTACATCAAGGACGGCGGGGACTTCCAGCGCGCGAACTACGCAGGCCGGAACCTCCACTTCGGCATCCGGGAACACGCGATGTGCGGGCTCCTGAACGGCCTGGCCTACGATGGAATCTTTCGGCCCAGCGGCGCGACGTTCCTCGTCTTCAGCGATTATGGACGTCCGGCGATCCGCCTCGCAGCCCTGTCGAAACTCCCGGTCATCTACATTTTCACGCACGATTCCATCGGCGTCGGCGAGGATGGGCCCACCCATGAGCCGGTGGAGACGGTGGCCGCACTCCGGACCATTCCCGGACTCGATGTCATCCGTCCCGCCGATCCGGAAGAAACCGCCGGCGCCTTTGCCGCGGCCTTCGAAAAAACCGATGGTCCGACGATGCTCGTGCTTTCGCGGCAGAACGTTCCGACATTGAACGAGATTCCGGTTGCGGCGCGCCGGGAGGGGGCGTGTCTCGGCGGGTATGTTGTCAGAAAGGAAACGGCGCCCCTCGAACTCATTTTGCTGGCCAGCGGAAGTGAGCTTCAGCACGCCCTCAAGGCCGCCGACGAACTCGGCGCCGGGACGCGCGTTGTCTCCATGCCGTGTTTTGAGAGGTTTGAGCGACAGAGTCCGGAATACCGGGAAGCCGTCCTGCCGACCGGATGCCGCAAGCGGGTGTCCATCGAGGCGGGGATTTCGGATCCTTGGTTCCGTTATGTCGGACTCGACGGGCGTTCTGTGGGTGTGAACCGGTTTGGGGTGAGTGCGCCCGGCAACATTGCCATGCAGGAACTCGGGATCACGTCCAGCCACCTTGTCGAAGTCGCGAAGGGTCTGTAACCATCCGGCTTTCGAGAGCGGTCAATCGGCCCTTAATCGGCCCTTACCACGCAGGAGGAAGGCGCCGTGCGGGCAAAGATTCGGCTGTCATACATCGGAGAGATTTGTGCGGCCGGCCACTCGAACGTGCCCGCAGAGGTCACCCGGGCGAGAACGGAGTAGGAGTGAAGGCCAGCGGCCAGTTCGTTGAAAAACAAGTCGGTCTGGCTGTCGTGCATTTCCGAATGCGAGAGGGCCGGAACGTTCACGCCGGATTCCGTGCCGACCGCAAACGCCTTCCCGAAAAGTTCCAGGTTGGGGTTGAGGACTTCGATGGCCGCCGGCAGGGCATCCTCGAGGGCGACAAAGCTCTGGGGTTTTTCTGAGTGGAAGCGGTAGGTGATGAGGATTTCATCCCCGATGCGGAAGGGGGCTTCGGGGGTGCCTTTGCGGGAGGCATCCGTCCGGTTTTCCACAAATCTGTCAATGCGCATGCCCTTCTGGACGGGGGTTCTTTCCTCCTCTCCGAGCTGGCGTTTGGCTTGGAGGAGGAACATTCCCTTCGCGCCGGCTCCGAGTCCCGCGACTTGGAAATCAACCGCCTGTGCCAGGGGGCGATTCGTCCATCCGGCGGCGGATTTGTTTGGCGCCACGACCTCGGGGGTCGGACGGAGGGTCTTTGCGAGGGCAACCGCTGGCTGGGCTTTGAGCAGAGCCTTAAAGGAAAAAAGGAGCCAGAGGTTTTCCTGCGTGGAGAGTGAGGAGGAAGATTCCATGAGTTTCTCCAGGCGGGAGCGAATCGTCGTGGCATTGGCCTTCGGATCAATGGAAAACCGGGCCAGCAGGCAGAGGGCCTCGGTGCGGGTTGGTGAGGAAAATGTTTGGGGATCGAAGGGGGCTTCGCCAAAATCCGCGGGCAATTCGCTGACGAGTTGTCGGGCCTTCGCGGATTTCGGATCGAGTTCCCCGAAGGCCAGCGCGAGGAACGCCCTGCCCTCGTAGGTCAGCTTGTCCCGTTCAAGGAACAATTCCTCCGCAGCGGGCGCGAGATTGGGATCCTGTGCAATTTGTGAAAGGACGAACAGGGCGAAGGCGCGCAGGGTGGGGGGGACTTTGATCGTGCGCTCAATCATTCCGTGCAGGGCGGCAGGTAGCTCTTCGGCCAACCGGGAAGGCACCTCCAAGCCCTCCGCCTCCGCAAGGGCCGTGGCCAGCGCCGCCTGAATGGTGACGAAGGGGCTGCCGGTCGTCCCCATCGGCCAATAGGGCAGGAGACCGTCCGGAAGAAGCGAGGCTTCGAGGACTTCGAGGGAATCGTGGATCGCCCGGCGATAGTTGTCGTCCCGTCTCTTGTTGGTCGGAATCCATTTCAGAAGTTCCGCAAGCGAGGAAAAGGCAAGGATGCGGGAGGACTGTTGTTCGAGGCATCCGTGGGGATAGTCGAGGACAAGCGGCAGCCCCGTGAGCTTCGTCAGCCAGGGAGAGGTCGAGAGCGTCGTATCGAAGGTGCCGCGGGAAGTCCGCCAGGAGGAGGGCAGGAAGTCCGCCGCCGAAAATTTGTCGCCCGACCACGCGCCGGTTTTCGATTCGTTCACGACGATCGTGCGAGGAAGAACCGGGAGGGTGATCTCCACGGAATCCGAGGTCTTATCTCCTCCGGTGGAGACGACATCAAAGCGGACGGTTGCCTGCGAAACGTCCTTTCCGACTTTTGCGGGAAAGCGCACAACAACCGGAGCGTCCTTGTCGGCGGAGACTTCGAGGGGCGCCGGATTGTTCCGCGTGAGGTCGGATGTGCAGCGGACGATCAGGGTTTCGTGCGGGGAAAATTTCTGACGGGTGACCGCGCGGAGCTCGATCTCATCGCCCTCGCGCAGGAACCGGGGCAGGGCGGGTTCGATGAGCAGCTTTTTGGAAACTTCAAACGTCCCGGAGTCCGCACCAAACTGGTTTTTGGCGGTTTGCGCAAAGGCGATGACCCGGAAGCGGGTGAGGTTGTCCGGCGCCCTCGTATCAAAGGCAACAAGACCGTTGCGATCGGTGAGCAGCGCCGGATTCCAAAACAGGAGCGGCTTGAAATCTTTGCGGGGGAATTCCACGCTGCCGAATTCCTCGCCGCCGCCATCGCCAACCGTATAGCCCTTTTGGGTGAGTTGTCCCGGAGAAATGCCTTCCACCAATCCGCGCAGGGCGGGGGAGGTGATGATGTGGAAGCTGTTCTCGGGGAGGAACGGGGCCGCAATGTCCGGCAACTCCCAATTCCCCAGGGTGAGGAGGGAATCATCCACCGCGTAAACCGTGACCTCCGCCCCTTCGACCGGTTGCCCGTTGTTGGTGACGCGCACCGAGCCCGTGATATTTTCCCGGGGCTCATACGCCGGCTTCAAGAGGACCGGCTCGACCCGGAGTTCCCTGGACGGGTCGGAGACAGCAAAGGCCGTAAAACCGAACATCTCGCCAGGAATCCGGTCATCCCCGCCGGGACGCAGCAGGTAAACGGAGGCGAACGCATTCGGCAAATAGGCTTCCTTGGTCGGGACCGTGATGCGGGTGGCATTTCCGGGCAGATCGACCGTGCGTGAATCGAGAATATGATCGGTTTCGATGGTGACCCAGGCGACTCCTCCGGAAGGTGCCACGATGTCGAAACCGGCGTCTTCGCCCAATGGCACCGGATCCTTGGGCGCGACCACTTGCAGCGCCTCGTCGTTGCGGATGGGAAATTCCGATTCTCCGGGACCCGTGACCGTCTGCTCCGCACTCACCGGGATTCCCCCGGGGACAGGGCCCGCCACGAGGACGTAACGCCCGGGTTCCTTGACCGAAAAATCCACAGTGCCTGTCGGCGGGACGTCTTTTTCCGCCACGCGGATGTGGTCGTCGAAATTCCGGTAGCGATACACGAAGGGGGCGATTTGTTCCTTCACCGACTTGGCCTTAACAAGCGAGAGAACCACGGGAATCCTGGCGGGGAGCGGGGCCGCCTCCACGCGGGGGATGGCGCGGAGTTCGAAGCGCACGGAATTTTCCGGACGTTCCTCGATGGCTTTGACGCCGAGGGTCATGGCATTCATCACGACCTCATCCGTCGTTCCCCCGGTGATCGTCTGTCCATCCGGCCCCGTGACATCCACCTGCCAGAACACAGTGGCATGCGCGCGGTTGCCGGGGTCGGGGAACGGTGGCGGGGAAGTCAGTGAAACTCCCCCGTTTCCGTCGAGCGTGGATTCCCCCTCGGCCACGGATTCAAACACGCCGTCCCTGGCGTGTTGGGAGTGGAGATCAACCTGGGTGAATCCCTCGCTCTCCTCGGTTGGATAGTATCCACTCTCGTGGTCGCTGATCCATGCGGCCTTCCATTTCACCCTGCTGCCCGCGTTGGGGGCACCATGGAAATACCGTGAGGAGACTCGGATGACCGATTCGGCGGGCTTGGTCGGTTCGAGCGGTTCACAGGTGACTGAGAACGGGGGATTGCGAAATTCCTCGATCCGGAAGGACACGGGACTCCCGGCGTCCGCAGTGCCGAGTTTTGCGCGAACTTGATATTCGCCCAGGTTGGTATCCGGTGTCACCCAATCCGCGCTCCAACCTCCGGAAGGGGTGAGTTTCGCCGTTCCGGATGCAAGGACTTCGTTCTGCCAGGCCTTCACGATTTGCCAGGTGACAGACTGACCCTGCGGCACCACAAGGGCGTCGCCCTTTTTTCTGCGCACGAAGCCTTTGATTTTCAGATCTTGTCCCGGACGGTAAAGCGGCCTGTCAGTGAGGATGCGTCCGAGGGTGTCCGGACGCGGGGTGAAATACGTGGTACCCGAGGGGAATTGTCCGTCGGGAAGTGCCGGCCAGAGGGAGGACTTCCCATTTTTTGTGATCTGAAAAAATGAGGCGGCCGTCGAAACGCTGCGCGGGAAGGCCACCAGACCCGTCGCATCACTGACCGCCGAGGCGATTTCCAGAAGTTCGGAGGTGAGGAGTTGGATGCGCACGCCGGGTGCCGGCCGGGCGTTGCCCATTTCGGCGGCACGAATCGTCAGTGTGTCGGGACTGAGTTTTTGTGTGAGGGCCAGATCGCCAAACCAGACAAGGGCCCGGTTCGCAATGGTTTTGCCATCGTCGGCGTCCGCGCAGGCTTCAAAAATATACGGGCCGGACACTGCGGATTTTTCCTCGATTTTCCGGAGTTCTTCCCTGTCGTCGGTGACGGCCGGGAATTCGCCGGCTTCGACAACCTCCAGGGAAAATTCGTCAACGAGGAGGGGATCGCCTGCGACGGGCTGGGTGGAAATGCGTTTAAGGACTGCGGAAAGTTTTTCATTCGGGATCCGGGCCAGTCGCCAGCGGAGGGGGCCGGTATTCGACTGGATGAGGGCGAATCGCAATCCCAAGGCTCCCTGTTGACGGAATTCTCCGGGAGGGAAGAGGAGGCTTGCGGGTTTCCGGGGGAAGGTGGCACCCCAGAGGGAATCCGCCGTCATGGGAAATCTGCGACTTCCGGTGACAGCGGACGAGACCGTCACTTTGTAGCGGGTGGAGGGATCAAAATCTCCATCCACAAAAAGCGTGGACCCTTCTTTTCGAAGAGAAAAATTTTTGACCGGCGGCTCCACCCGCACGGCGTTTGGCGGGAGGGGAGCTTCCGAAAGTTCCGAAGTAAATTTTATTTCGATATGGGGTTTGCCCGTTGGCCAATTCCTGGCGGCAACATAGTCCACGGCCAGCGGGCGGGTGGTGCCCAGCGGAAAGACCCGCGGATAGGGGAGGGAGCGCCCGGCATAGGCGTCGTGGACATCCTCGACGACGAGATCGTAGGTGGTGCCCACGGGGAGCGGAGAGCGGGGGGTGACCTGGATTCTTGTGGGCGTCGGGATTCCCTGGCCCTCTTCCCCACTCGGAATGGACACCTCCGCAGGGAACCGGGTCCTCGTGGTCCGATCCTGGAACCAAAGGCCATCGGCGACATCGTGGATGCGGATCGGATAGGTGAATTCCAGCGGTACGACCGGACGCGCGTTCAACTGCTCGCGTTCGTCATACCAGCTCGAAACCTTGAGCGGGTCGGTGGAGAGCTCGATCCCCCAGTTGCTGACCGGCAGCAGGCTGCCATCCAGAGTCTTCAAATCCTCGCGGAGACGAAACCGGTAGGTCTGACCGGGGATCCGGGGACCGGTGATTTGAAGGTCGCCCTCTGCCGGAGATCTCCAGTAGAAATTCGTGGCCAAAGGCGGCCAGGCCACGAGGGGAGACTCCGCCCCCTCGGTGTCAATCTTGTCCGGAGTGACGATGTCCGTCGGGAACGTGATGCTGAAGCTCGCAAAGGGTTCGATTTTTTGCCCGGCGGGCAGGCTGATG
>JACSRU010000005.1 GCA_014879575.1 Chthoniobacterales bacterium
CGTGGTGTTCGGGCTGGCGCAACTTTTTTTTCGGCGGAGGAATCCGTTGATTGAGGAGGTGCTCCCGATGGTGCCCGGCGAAGCCCACTCTTCGCGGAATACCCGCCAGCCAGACTTCCAGGGCGGATCGCAACGAGTTGGGAAAAAGAACCGCCACATCGAAGCGTCCCCGCAATTTGTTGGCAACGGAAAAGACGGAATCCGATTTCGAAAAGGGGATCACTTCGTCAACCTCCGGAATCTCCCGCCAGAGTTCCGCCAGTTTTTCCGGTGCGAGGATGGAAATCCGGACATCCGGTCGGCTGGTTTTGAAGGCCCGAGCCGCGTGCAGGCACATCACTGCGTCCCCGAGCCAGTTGGGCGAACGCAGAACAATCCGAAAGGGGTGGAGATCCTTCGCGCCCGGCGGCAGAAAGCTCCCGCGGCGATTTTTTGCCGTGAGAAAGTTTGGCCAGGGAGTTTTCCACCGATTGTGAACCCAGAACCAATCTGCCGGGGACACGCGAATCTGACGCTCCAGTGCGGCATTGATATCTGCTGTGAGTTTGTCCGGCTGGTCCGGACTCCAGGGAATTTCATTCTCCAGCACGACCTTCCATTTCGCGAAGCCCGCCGTGTAGATCGCCACCGGGATGACCGCCGCATTCGTTCGCAGGGCGAGGGTGGCCGCCAGTGGCGAAGTCGAGGAAAGCCGGTTGAAAAATGGTGTCCAGATTCCCCCATCCCCGGCATTCTGGTCAACCAGAACGCCAACAATGCCGGGTTCCCGAAGAAGGGCGATTGCCGCATGGAAACCTTTTTTCCGGTCAAAGGTGGCGACCCCAAGCCGTCGGCGATCACGGTTCACCAAATCGTCCACCAGAGGATTGCGGAGCGACTGATACACCGTGCCAAAGCGGGCTTCCGGAACTTGAAAGACAAGTTGGGCATACAGCTCCCAGTTTCCAATATGGTTGATCGCGAGCACCACGGGACGTCCCTTTGCAAGGTTCTTGCGGATCTCGTCAAGGTTCTGGAGAGTCGCGATCTTCCGGATGTCCTCCTGCCGGACCGCCGGAATTTTGAAGGCGCAGACAGCGTTCGCGCCGAGCGTTGTGAAGTGTTTGAACGAGAGGGCGCGGATTTCCTTCGGGGATTTTTCCCCTGCGAAGGCCTTGGCGAGGTTGTCCATGGCGAGCCGCCGGTAACCGGGAAGCAACACCCACAGCACCCCTCCGACACTTTGGCCGAGCAGAAAGCAAACCGACAGCGGCAGGATGCGGACCATGCCCACCAGCGCCGAAACGAGAATATACACCAAACGATCTGCCATGTTGGAAGCGGTGACTATCCCACGTTCACCCGTCCGCCGGAAAGCAAATCCCTCCGTTCGGAGTGACATTCAGGCGCTGGGCCATCATCTCGCAGGGGAACCGGCAGGGAGCCAAGGACGCATGCCGTCAGGCAGGGGCTTCCAGATCGAAATCGTTTTTCGCGGAAAGTTGATCTCCACAAGGCATCGCTGGAGGAGTGGCGTGCCAAGGATTCCGTGTCCGTCAAGATAGGGAACAGCGAAGACCGCAAAGGGAAGATCATTGAAGGGGAGTCCGCCGACTTGCACTTCATCCACCTGCCCCAGCCAGACCGTCTCTTTGGAGATCGTCCCGCCATCACTGATCCGGGTGACGTCTTCCGATTTCCGGAAGTGTCCATCGAGACCATCGAGGTTCGGCAGCAGGTTGATTTGGGCTCCGCTGTCGAAGAGCATTTTGCGGGTCGAATTTCCAATTTTCACCGGGAAGGCCGGGGCGTGAAGAAACGGCGTAAACCCGATCACCGTCGCCGGTCCCCCGCGGTTCTCCGATGGCATGGTGCGGGTGTTGCCCGGTCGCACGGCGATTTGTTTGTTCCGCCAGTCGAAACGGACGGCGCTGGTTTTCAACTGTTCGTGGCCGATGGCGCCCAGCAATGGGGTGATGGGCGGACTCTCCAGCGCGGAAAAATCGTGCAGTTGTCCCCGAATCTCCCCGATCCGGAGTTGTCCCCATTGGAAGGACTTCGCCGTTTTGCTTCTCCCACTCGTTTGGATTCCATGCACGGTGCTCGTGAAGCCGGGCAGGCCACTTTCCTTCTCCGCCTGGAAATATTTTGTGTTCAGCAACAGTCCCGAACTCCCGGTGTCGAGGAGGAAAAATCCGGTTCGTCCGTTCACGCTGGCCTGCACGAACGGAAGGCCTTGTCTTTCCGTGAAGGAGACGGTGAAGGGCTTGGTGATCCTTGTTTCGGGAACCTTCCAGAGCGGAATGGCGTCCAGGGTTGTGATCTTCAGGCGGTCATCGATTCCAAATCGCATGAGGAGGACGGATCGTTGGAAATAAAAGGCCACCTTCACGGAGAACAGTCCGTCCTCCTTCGAGAGGGAAAGCACTTGGAAGTTGGTGAAGGGGGAGGAAGGCCAGTGCATCCCGGCCTTTAATCCCGCCCGTGACAACTCATCAGTCATTCCGTCTATCCGGATGGTCTCCGCGAGCAGGGCGGAGAGTTTTTCCTCAGACTTCCGATTGACGGCCTCCTGATACCGGGCGATGAGCGTGTGAATTTCCCGCTTGCGTGAAGGGGCCACAAACACGCTTTGGCAACCGCTCTGGAAAACGAGCAGAATGCTCAAAAGGATTGCTATTCGAAATCGGTTGCCAGACATGACGGGAAAGTGTCGCCATAAAACTCCACCCGTCCGCTTGTGGCAATCGCTTGTTGAACCGGCCCTCCAATTCGCAAAGTCCTGGAGGGACCAGCTCCGTCTGGTCCGTGGCGGTTGGCGGGGATGGTGCGGAGCGCGGCGGACGACACGGAGGTCATCCCTCCAGAAGTGGTGCGTTGCCTTGGAGGGACCAGCTCCGTCTGGTCCGTGGCGGTTGGCGGGGATGGCGCGGGGCGAGGCGGACGACACGGAGGTCATCCCTCCAGAAGTGGTGCTTCGCGCTTGGAGGGACCAGCTCCGTCTGGT
>JACSRU010000169.1 GCA_014879575.1 Chthoniobacterales bacterium
AGATGTGTATAAGAGACAGGCCCAAAAAGATGGGGAGACCGACGGGGTTCGCACCCGCTCCGGCAGGTTCACAGCCTGCAATGCTGACTGATACACTACGGCCTCCATCTTGGAAAAAAAAAGGACGTGCCGCAGGAACAAGTTGACCTGCGGCACGAATTGAGCGCGTTTGGAGCGGGCTAATAAGCTCGCACCTTGCCGGGAGGATGCCGTCCTAAGACAGTATCCTCCCGGCGAACGCATAAAGAACACACACCATCGCAACCCAATAGGGGGCTGCACCCGCTGGATTTCACGGCGGACGTTTGGGGCGCTTCCGGCGCGCCTTGGGGCCTCTCGGAGAGCGAGAGGCGGGCTTGACAGGGTGTCAGGTTGCGGTATGTTGGCCGCGGCACTAGGACCCTGCAAGGTCCGCCTCGGGCCGGAATCAGCTCTAACTGGTTCCGGTCCTTTTTCGTTCTATGTCTTGTTTAGGAAATTTGTGGTGTCGATAATTTGGAAAATAAAAAAACCCGGTCTCGTTTGAGGCCGGGTTCGTCGAATGTTTCTGTGAAAACTTCTACGAGGTCCTGGCCTCCATCGTAAGTGTGGCTTCGTTCATACCGAATGAAAACCATCCGGACACGAGAGCACGACTCCGACGGCAGTCGGCAATCGATATTGGTTGATGATATGCTCTCGATTTCATTGAAGATGCAAAAACCTTAGCTGATGTGCTGAGGCAGTCAAGAGGGAAAATTAGTTTTCTAGAAATTTTTTAAAGGGCGTATCAAACTTGGAATTTTCGCCCGCAATCTAAAGATCTCGAAGTGATTTCATCAACCAGCCTTTTGATCACCGGGTGTGTGATTCCTTCTCCGGCGAGCGTCTTGGAGATGGCGCTTGCGGCTTCAGGAATTCGCTCCGACAAATTCTGGATCCTTCCAGCAAGCGCCCCCGCATCGAGACGATGTTCGGCGGCAAACTTTTCCCATTGCCGGAGGCCGATTTCACGGAGTTTGTAAGTGCCTCCGATTTTCATGGCGAGCGTGGCGCGCCTCAGATCCACCTGTTTCGGGTAAGGGAGCGCGCTCGACAAATCGTAAAGCGGGGCCAGGCGAACGCGCCCGCCGGCAGCGATCAGAATCGAAAAGTTTTTGGCGTGCGCATCCGTTCCGCCAGTGAGCCAACTCAAAACGAGGGAATCGACAAAACGCTCTTCGTCCTTGGACCGGCTTGTTGAATAACGCCGGATGACATCGAGAATTTGAGCCGGGGATGGGCCGCCCTGGTTCTGGTATTTGCTCTGAGGCCTGCAGGCGAGCGCCTGGCACAGATCTTCCTGATGCACCCGGATCACCCCGTCTCTCTGACGAAGCCGGTCGTAGCGTTCGACGGTGATCACCGGGCAGTCGCCGAAGTATTGGACGGAAGACGAGGCGGTTGGAAAACCCAACTCCCCAGCCAGCCGCAGACAAAAATGCTCGTTCTCGGCAAAACCGTCAAACGCCCCCGTCGCTGGTTTCAAAATGTGGGTGGTCGGAACCGAACCAAAGGGGATTCCCCAGCGCTTTTTCTTGGGATCGAAAATGAATGCTGTCTTCGGTTGCGCTCCGGCGAGGCTGAAACTCCCAGCATCGGAACTCGTGCGGGAAGCACTGTGATCCTTGAGAAGAAGCTGTATTCTCCCGGCAACTTCCTCGGGAGTCAGCCAGGTGACTCCGCCCGGCGGGGGGGTCTTCGACCAGGTTGCGAGTCGATCGGGGCGGATGAACTGGGCTGCCCCGGCGCATTCCTCACCCACATGCCAGAGCAACTTGAACGCATTCCGTGGTGAGACCTGAAATCTCTCGCCCCAGCGCTGCAAAACCCCGTCATTGTCTGGAAGCAGCCCCCAGAGAAACGCCTCCACCACAGAGTGCCCGTGCTCCGAAGCCGTCAATGGCATGGAGAGCGAAAGCGGAAAGTCCGCCCATGAGGTGTCGTAGCGGAAACTCAACCTGTCCCGCCTCCTGTCCCACAACAGGCAACCCATCATCCGCCCTTCAACGAATACGGAAAGTTCCTCGGTCATGGCTTGTTGCCTTTGGAGTGCGAGTCAACCAGAGCATCAATATCAATGCCTCCGGGATTCCGCTCGTTCGCCTCTGCCCCGGCGCGAAGCGGAATGCCAAGCTCCCGGAGCGTTTGCAGAACCAGCCCCAGTTGAACAGATGGCTTTCCCTTCTCCAGGGCAATGATCCAGGCGCGGCTGACCCCGACTTTCCCGGCGAGTTCGTGCTGGCTCAAGTTCATTTGGGAGCGCTGCTCACGGATCAGGGCTCCAATTTCCTTCGGGGCGTGGAGAATCATGCCGTCAACATAGCATGTCAGCGACCGTTGACAATGACATAATGTCAGCGATCAGTGACATGTTATTCCTTCTTATCTTCACATTGATGCCGTGCATTCATCGCGGGAGCAGTTTCTCTCCCGTCCCTTTGATGATGTTGCTCCCGGTGTTGTAAACCACTCCGCGAAATCGTCCGTAGTCCGCGCCGACATTCAGGCAGCGGATGCCATGTCGGGTTTGTTCCCGCACAGGCATGTGCGTGTGCCCGCACATGAGGAAATCGACGTGACCGGCGCGATTCTCGATTTCTTTTCCGAGCAGGGAATTTCCGGAGTAGGTAGAGAGGATGTCGGAGGCACCGCCGCGCAGCGGGTGTCCGTTGAGTTCGCGCCACGGGCATGTGTGGGTGGCGATGAGCAGCCTTTTCCCTGCCGAAATTGCTGCATCCATGCGTGCGGCGAGCCCTTCCGCTGGTGCCCGTGCCTCTTCCCGGATGCCAGTCGCGCAGTTGGGGATGTAGCGAAAATCGTTCCAGAAAAGCCCATCCATGCCTCCCGAGAGATAGATCTCCTCGGTGACCTCGACGCCCCCGACGTGTAGACCCGGCTCCGCGTGGCCCAAATCAAAGTGCCCGTAGCATAGCAACCCGCGACAACGATCTCGCCCAAATCAAGGTTCTCGCGGTCGAGCAGGACAATATCCCAAATCGCGGGCGGGCTCGCACCAATACCGTGTGACTACTTGGTTCAGGTGCGAAAATTGGGCATGCCCGATGCTGCTCAACCAGAAATCGTGGTTCCCGAGCGTGATCGCGAGCGGACGGTCGCCCACGGCATTTCGTATTTCGGTGAAATGGCGAGCGGCGTGGCCTGCAGCCCCGATATCGCCCGCAACAACGACAACTTCCGGCTTTTCGCGCCGGATGGCCTCGGCAAAGTCCTCCATGGCGGAGCGCCCGCTTCGCGGATTGGACGCGGGGATGTTCAAATGTAAGTCGGCGATGAGAAGAATTTTCATTTTGTGTGTCTTTCCAACCGAGATGGACTTCCTTCCACGCGAAGTTGTGGTGGTTCTCCACATCAAGGAGGACCTCGACCCCGAGGTTTTCGGTGATGTGTTTGTGGATGAGGGCGTGGTTGGCCGCCGCATACCGGCCCATCAGGTTCATGGCCGCCCAGTATTCCTGACCGTCCGAGCTGTCGAGGGAGAGCCAGGCAAGGCGCGACAGTTCCTTCGGCAGCTCGTTGTGCTGGGCCGTGGCGAGCTTGCTGTAGTGGTCGCATACGGCCGCCCCGGTCCCGCGGCTTCCGCTGTGGGAGAGCAGCGCCACGTATTCGCCGGGTTCGAGCCCGCAGCCGTCGCCCGTCACGGTGAGGAGGCCGAATTCCACGAAGTGGTTTCCGCTCCCGCTCGTCCCCAGCTGCGCCCATGCGCGTTCCTTGTTCTTCGCCGTGACGGGGCTCACCGACCAGTCTTCGTCGAGGACATCGTGCGCCCTGCGGTCCTTGAATGTGGAACCCACCCCGAATCTGGCCTCCTTTTCAATGGCTTCGGCCAGCCGGTCCTTTTTGTCATTGAGCCAGCCCGTTGGCAGGTCGAGGACGCTCATCTTCATGCGACACGCGATATCCACGCCGACGGCATACGGGATGACGGCATTTTCCGTGGCCAGCACGCCCCCGATCGGCAGCCCGTAGCCGACATGGGCGTCGGGCATCAGGGCAGCGGCGACAGAAATCGGCAGCAGGCTCGCCGCCTCGATCTGCTTGCGCGCCATGTCGTCGATATCTGTTCCCCACTGTTTCCACGGGGCAGGCGGTTTTCCAGGCATGTGGAGGTCCGGGGCTTGGAGCGCCGACGCGAGGGGACCGCGCAGCAGGTCGTCCACGAAGTTGCCGGGTGCGGCAACAATCGCGGAGATCTCGGCTCCGAGGTTCTCCTTGTTTCCGCCTTCCGTGCAGAAGGCGGAGATGAATTTGAAGGCTTCGTCCATCGGTTTACCGAAGGGCACGCCCAGTCTGATGATGTCTTTGGTTTTCATGCGGCTTTGAGAAGGGTGTTTCGGAAGAAAGCGTCGAGGTCGGTGACCGGCAGCGGTTCGGTTTTCTCGGGCGCGATGTCGGCCAACCTGGCGAGTTCGCTTTCGACAAACTCGCTGATCACCGGCACGCGTGGGGCGTGGTCCAACTCCTCCCCGTTGCGCTTGCGCACGACGAGGTCAGCGATGGCGAGGCGCAGCATCACGTCGTCAATCGTCTTGTTCACAAGAATGGAGAACTCCATCGGCACCGGGCCGAGCCCGCGCTCGATCCACCGGCACGCGCAGATGGGCCGGAGCACGTAGAGGTATTTCTTCAGCCAGACAACATCCCCGCGCAGGTAATCGCGGAAATTTCCCTCGGCCATGTGCAGGTAGTGAAGAAAGCATTTCTCCGGGCTGTAGTATTTTTCTGCCAAGGCACGGAAGCCCGTGGAGAATCCCACGTCCTCCCGATACACGATGGCCGATTTCAACCATTCGAGCAGGGGAGGGTTCGATTTCCGCAGCAGGCCGAGCGCCTTGCGCAGATCCCAGCCGCTGATGTCGAGGTCGCCGCTGATCGGCTCCTCGATAACATCGCGCTTCTGCTCGACGGAAAGATACCACTCCGGAGCACGCAGGTAGATGAAGCGCACGTCGTAGTCGCTGTCGGTCGATGCGAATCCCCAGGCTCGGCTGCCGGATTCGACGGCATAAAGCACCTGCACGCTGCGTTCGTTCTCGATGCGGCTCAGTTCGGATTGGATCTTGGTTTTCATGGTGGTGGTGGTTTGGGTGGAAACGAAAAAACCCTGCTCGTCTTTCGGCGAGCAGGGTTGGAAAATCGAAAAAGGGTTCTGGATTCTACCTGCTCGCTCGCGGGTTTGCTGGGGTGTCGATGCCGCCGAATTGCCGGACTTCCGCGACGCAATAAGCCCCCAACATGGATGTCTTTATCCATGATGAAACGGGACTGCGATGGAGCGATAGCGTCATTGAACTTGTCTCCCAGCTATTACCGTGCGGTTTGGTTGTCAAGCAGGGGCTCCGCGGAGCTCGTGATTTCCGGGTTCACTCACAGTCATAAAATCTTGTGGTAGGACACTCTTTGACCGGGTTGAGGTGCGATGATCGTCCGCGTTATGAAAACTCTCACTCCGCCCACCACCGCCCAGAACCTCACCGCTTGGTTTGTCTCCGTTCCTCCGGGGAAGGAAATCCCGGACTACACCGTCCTTGAAGAGGCCATGGAAAAGCAAGCCGGGCTTCTTCACGAGACCGGGGACGTCAACGAACTCCTGATCGAGAATCCCGGCGATCACGACCTCTTTATCCAGGCTGGGGACATTGTCAAAGGAGGCCGACAGGACCGCACGCTCGGTGCCGATTTCATCGTGCCCGCAAAATCCGGAAAAGTTCCCATTCCCGTTTTCTGCGTGGAGGCTGCCCGCTGGCACAAGCGTCGGAGCGAGTCGGACGCGCATTTCTCGAAATCCAGCGATTACGCGTCTTCCAAGAAGCTACGCGCCGCGCTCCGCACGAGCAAAAGCCAAGGCGAGGTCTGGGCCTCGGTCAAGGAGGAGCAGGCGAAGCTGAGCGAGAGCATCGGACTGTGCGCACAGTCCGCCATGTCGCCATCCAGCCTGCAGCTTTCCTACGAGATGAAGGAAACCACAGCCGCGGTGGAGGAGTATCTCGCCGGACTCGAGTCGGCGCCACCCGAGAAATCAGTCGGCGTTGTCTGGGCGATCAACGGAAAACTCAGCCATGCCGACATTTACGGTTCCCCTGCGTTGTTCCGGAAAGTTTGGAAGAAGCTCCTCCGTGCCGCCGCATTCGAGGCAATCGGCGAGCGCACCGAGCAACCCGCTGAGGCGTTCCGCGAAATTGCCGGGGTTTCGGCTTGGCTCGAAGAAGCCGCTGCGGCCGCCGCGGAGGAGGAAAGCCTTCCGCCGAGAACTCAACTCTCGACCCGCCGGGCGAAAGCCCAGCTTCGCTTTGAGACGCACGACACGGCGTTCGCTGAGCCGATCCACCTCAGCATCCTCGCGCAGTAAACGCACCATCAGAACCCATGAGAACCATCCTGTTCATTCTGCTCATTATTTTGGTTGGGGGAGCCACCTCCTTTGCACAATCGTGCAAGGAGGGGGTGTTCCTCGGTCGCCTGAGCGCAAACCAGTATTCAGCCGATTCCACGGCAAACTCGTTCGGGCGTTTCGGGAGCGCCTACAGTTCGACAAGCATCAACAACCCCTACAGCCAGTGGGGGAGCCCCTACTCGTCGACCAGCGTGGCAAACCCATACGCCACCGCCGCCCCGAAGATCATCGCCGCTGACGGCACCTATCTCGGAAAGCTGAGCGCGAACCCGTATGATCCGCAATCGGTTTCCAATCCCTACGGTAAATACGGCAGCCCGTATTCGCCCACGAGCATCAACAACCCCTACAGCCAATACGGGAGCACCTACTCGACCATGAGCCCAAACAACCCCTTCGCCACCAAGGCCCCGGTCCTTTGCGGGGAAAAGTAGGCTCCGCATTTTGAATTCACCATTTTGAATTCCCAATTACTGTAAAAACATGTGGCTCGCTACCCAACACGGATTCTACTCCATCGTTCAAAAACCCGTCGGCCAATTCCATGTCCGGGCCCGCTGCAAGAAGGATCTTGAAAACCTGATAGCCCTCGCGGCGATCAAGGCTCCCCTGCATCACACAACCGACGGCGATTACGCCTGGCGGATCGTCGTCGGGCAGCAGGAAGTCAGCGCGATCATGGCGGCACTTGCGACCTCCATCGACTACCCGAACTTCAAGAACCGCATCCACGACAAGCCCGACCAGGAAGACAAGCTCCCGGCTTACTCCCGCCTTTGGTCGCAGATGCTGGCCTACCAAACTGCCAAAGATTAGTTGGCATGAAAGACGAACAAGACCCACAGCCGACGGCTGAAGCACCCGAACCTCTCGATGTGATGCGGAAAGCGTATCAGGATGCGGAGTTCCATTTCGAGGAAGACGAGGGAGTGCTGACTCTGCGCCTCAGCCTCAAGAACCTGGATGTCACCGTCCTGTGCATGGGGCGTGCCGGCGATGTGGCCACCATCATCGTCCGGCTTCCGATCCGTGCCACCGAGGAATTCCGCGCCAAGACTGGCGAGTTCCTCCACCGGCTTAACTACGCGGCGAAGCGCAAGTTCTGGGAGATGGATTACAGCGACGGGGAGATCCGGCTCGTCGCCTACACCGACACCATCACCGGCCCCCTGACCGAAGGCCTCTTCCGGTCCATCTTCCACGCGGTGACAAGCACTGCGGACGTGACGTTCCCCTATTTGACCAGCGTCCTGTCGGGCCGGATGACGTCGGAGTTCGCCGCCGACCAGGCCGAGGCCGCCATCGAGGCCTTTTGGGATAAGGGCGAAGCCGCTGACGGCAAGCAGAGCTAATCGCCGAAACCCAATGACACGATTAACAAGTGACCACTGACCAATCGCCCCTGACCAGCTCCCACCTCACGTTCAACCACAGATCGGATTTTCTGTTTGAATGACCACCATGACGAAGAGAAAATCCAATCATTCTATCGCGAAGACACCCGACGAGCAGAAATCCGCCGATGAGGAACTGCCAATTCGCACGGTGACTCATAGTTTATGACCCGGTTTCCCAAAATCACCATCAGTAGCGTGCTGGAGCTGGACGGCCTTGATCTGAAACGTTTCACCCACGTTATTTCGATCTGAGACCCGCTGGCTTCCGGGCAATCCAAGCACGAACGCTGGTTTCGCAGCAATCTCGCGAAGTCGGCCCAGGTCCATTTTTCCTACTTCGATGGCATCGTCCACCACAAGGGAGCGACTCCCGCAAAATAAAAGCCAACCGGGCATTCATCACCGCAGGCTTGCCGTGGGAGAGGAGTTGCGCCCGGACTGTGACAGGTTTGTATAAAATCTAACCCCGCCGCATCAATCACTTTCGCGGCTCCCCCTTGAAGACTTCCTTCTGATGCCATAGGATGAAATCCCGGTCGGGCAACCAGTCGGAGTCCTGCGGCAGGCGAATTTGTTTTCCATGGTAATCCAAAAGCATTGACCGCACCGCATCGCCACCATTCGCCAACCGGGATACCAAGATTCGCGGGACCTCGTCTTCTGCCGACAAAGTGAAAACGCCGAGATCGAACAGTTTGTGATGAAGTGCATTCAACGCGATGCCGTTTTGCTCAATCGAAGGTCCGTCAGCAACATGCCATCGGATGTGTGCAGCTTCCAATCCGGCGAGTGAATGACCAACTCGAAGATCCCACCCAGTGACTGCACACCGAAATTCATAGGCTGTCAGGATTTTGGTGCGGAACTCGGGATCCCGCACAGCGCGCCTTTCTTCCCGACCCTCGGGAATTTCCCCTTCCATCTGCAATCCGACAGCAGAGCAGATGTCTTCGTGCAGGCTGGAAGGAAAGTGCGCCGCCAACAGATCCGCAGCCAAAGGCGGGATGTAGGCCGGTCGTTCCTCAAATGCACGGCAAATATCAGGAACAAAATTCCCCGCCGCCTCGCGTTCGACCAGACGGCCAATCGATGGGGGATGGGTTTCCTCCGAGATGATCCCGCCCAGGGAATCGCGCACCTGCCAGATGTTTCCGCGGTCGTTTTGCAAACGCCAGAAAGGGTCCTCTGTGTTCGGTCTGCCGGTTGAAGGCGGACCAAAATCCCGGATGAGTTCGGCCAAAGTTTCCCGGATCTTTCCAAACAACACAGCAGACCGCTCGCCCCGCTGATGCCTGCCGAGCATCAGCAAGATCAATAACGGCTTGTGAGGGGCACGCCCGCCGCTTTGCGGCGCCTGACGAAGACCGCTGAAACGCTCACGGAGAGATTGGAGACTTGGAGTTGAATAGGACATGGTTCGAAGCTACAAAACTTCATATTTTCGCCGACTCGTTGAAGGAAAGCTGGTAACGTCGCCAATTGGAACGAAAACCTCGGATTGTTCCGTTAAAACAACCGAAATACGTGCCCCCGTCTGCCTTTTCCGCGCTCGAAGAACACGGCACGCCTTCAAGCCCTGCGCCGCAATGTTGGGATGCGTGTGGAGGGGGAAAAGGATTTCAATGGAACCATAGGACTCAGTGAAGTTTACAGCCACATAGGACGCAGTGGACATAACAGTAGCATCCCCGGGGACAAATGCATCTACAACAGACAGGGTAGGATCCTGCAGGAGTTGCGGCACGATTACCTTCCAGTAGTCCCCACAGCGCGGTTTACAGGGGCAGAACAAACAGGTATCCCGCTCTGGCAATGCTGCCACCTTCCCTGAACGCAGCATATCGGATGCCGCCGCGGCCATTTGGGAGTAACGAACAAGTATCGCATCACATTCGTTTTGAGTCGGAACAGGGACTTCGACGGAAGTGCCCGAGCCTGTGTAGTAGGTTTTTGTTGTCCCTCGGATTCCCTTGCCGTCTGGCGGAGTTCCTTGCCGACCCCTGGGCACCAGTGAGGGCAGAATCCCCCAGCAACATCAAAAATGACTGGATAGTCGCTTGTCGGTCCGGCCTGCGGTCACTCCGCCCTTTTCATGGTGGACAGCCACTTCCCCCAGACATTTTGAAAGACGAACGGCACGCCCGCCTGGCGACAGACCCGGATCGTGTGCCCGGTGCCTCCCGCGTCGGGATTGTGCGGATCGACGAGGAAGCAGGCAAACGCGGGCGGCGGCAAGCCTGCCCCGCACACCTTCATGGTGTCCCGGATCAGGTATTGCGCCTTGCTGCGAAGCCGGGGATGTTTCGCGTGGATGAGGCCCTCGCTGTGCGGGCTCGCCGCAATCGTGGCCTTGCGGATGGGTTCCTCCTGCACCTTCGTCATCGATTCCGGCGAGTCATACGTCGCATCCGGGTAGCGGAAATTCAGGCGGTGTCCCGGATAAGGGGCCACGATGTGCAGACGAGAAGCGTCCACTGCGGCCACCCCCCGCGAAAAGGCTTCATCTGAACCTTCCGCATTCCCCGACCGGAAGACCGCATGCGGCAGCCGCGTGGCCAGCAACCGGCCCAAAGCCTCCGCCGCGTCGAATTCCGCCGCAGATATTTTTCGCCGCCCCTCAAGGAGGACCACGGGCCGCTCGATTTGCTCCACCTTGTTCAAGAAGTTCGCCAACATCATGCACGAACTCTACCCGCTCACAGGGAAATCCGCAGTCCCTGGGTGAAAATTTTTGAATTTTTCACACAGGGACCACAAATGTCCCTGCCGTGGATATTTAATAGGCACATGAACAAAAACCTCACTGAAATCGCCTTCATTCTCGACCGTTCCGGTTCCATGCAGTCCGTCGCCCAGGCCGCTGTCTCGGGATTCAACGAATTCCTTCGCGACCAACAGGCGGCTCCCGGCCAGGCCCGGCTCACGCTGGTTCTTTTCGACAACGAATATCTCGTCCCTGTGGACAACATTCCCATTGCGGAAGCCATCCGGCTCAACTCCGACACCTACATCCCCCGCGGCTGCACCGCCCTGCTGGACGCCATCGGCGAGACCATTGATCGGCTCGGCAAGCGGCTGGAGCAGACGCCGGAAGCGCAGCGGCCGGGGCAGGTGATCGTGCCGATCCTGACCGATGGGTTTGAGAATGCTTCCGAGAGATACACTTGGAAACAGATCGCCGCCATGATCAAACACCAGACTGAAGTGTACAAATGGGAGTTCCTCTTTCTTGGGGCGAATCAGGATGCCATTGCCACCGCCGCGAATCTGAGCATCGTCGCCAGCAACGCCGCCACGTATTGCGCGGACGAAATCGGAACGCGCACAACACAGAGGGCCACCTCCCGCAAGACCACAGCCCTGCGGGCCAAGGCTGGCGGGGACCGCTCCGCCGCCACGATGCGCGAGGTCGCGGCACCGATGAGCGAGATCGTCAAAGAGGAAGATCGGAAGGGACGCGGGGAAGAGCCATGATCTTTTCCGGGAGAGCGGATCAGGGGGGAGATGCCTCCCCCACGCCATCGCCAAGGTTTCCGGGACGAATTTCCCATCCGGCCCAAGGCCCTCCCAAAATGTTGATTTCCTCCCGGCTCTGGTCTCCACTCCACTCATTCCGGAAACGGTCCTCATGAAGGACACCAACACCTGCCCGCACTGCCGCCAGCGTAACCCCTTGGAGAACTCCCAATGCAGCTACTGCGCGCAGAGAATCATACTTCCCTCCCGGGGCACCGTGGCCATTTGGCGACTTGGTCCGGTGCGGGAAGGACTCCTCGGCATTCTGGCCCGAACCGTCTCCGACGCCCTGCATGTGCCATGTGTCATCCAACCCGCCTTGATCGACGAGCGTCCCAGCCTCCGCCCCACATGGAAGGGCATCTCCGCCAATGTTTTCCTCCGCCAAACCCATGCCCGGTCCAAAAAAGGCGAAGTCGCCTCTCTGGGAGTTACCGAAAAAAACATCGTCCCCTCGGCCAGTTACAATTTCCTCTTCGGCTATGCCTACCTTGGCCTTCCCGCCGCGACAGCGAGCATCCACCCCCTGTCCCAGGACAACCCCTCCGAACATGTCCTCGCCGAACGCCTGCTCAAGATCGCCCTCCACGAACTCGGCCATTCGCTCGGTCTCGACCACCACGATTACGAAGAGGAAATAGACTGCCTCATGGTCGGCGACGCCGACATCGATTGCACGGAGACAATTGACCAGGGAAACATCCGCTTTTGCCCCGCCTGCCTGTCCGAAGTGCGAAGGAAACTCCAACCGAGGCATTGAAATAAGAAAATGCAGAAATCATGTCGGTCCGTCTTCCGCTCGAACAGGAACGTTTTCGACTTCTGTTATTCGCAGATCCGGTTTGCATGCAAAAGTGACCGGGCGACCCGGCCCCCGGCTTGAGGAGAGAGCGGGTGACGAGATTCGAACTCGCGACATCAACCTTGGCAAGGTTGCACTCTACCAACTGAGTTACACCCGCGCGAGAGGAGTCCTTTATGATCCGGGGAAGGGATTTCGTCAATGGCATTCTTTTTTTCGCGCGGGCAGAATCGGCAGACCAGTTGACTCCCGGGCTTCGTGAAGCTAGATAGAAGGGCGTTGTGATACCGACATTGGAAAAACTCGAGCAAATCTACCACCGTCCGCTTTTTGATCTCATCCACGAAAGCCGCCGGGTGCATTTGGAATTTTGGAACAAATCCGAGGTTCAGCTCTGCACCTTGCTGAGCGTGAAAACCGGAGGCTGCAGTGAGGACTGCGGGTATTGCGCGCAGAGTTCGCGATACGACACGGGCCTGGAGAGGGAAAATTTGATGACAACCGAAGAGGTGCTTCCCATTGCGCAGATGGCGAAGGCCAACGGGTCAACGCGTTTCTGCATGGGGGCCGCCTGGAAAGGGGTTCGCAAAGGAGACCAAAAATTCGAGCAGATGGTCCAGACTGTCCGTGCCGTCAGCCGCTTGGGCATGGAGGTCTGCGTGACTCTCGGGCAGCTCGGTGACGCAGAAGCGCAGGACCTGAAAAAGGCGGGCCTCACCGCCTACAACCACAACATTGACACGTCGCCGGAACATTATTCCCAGATCGTTACCACCCACACTTTCGAGGACCGAATCAGCACGATCAATTCTGTCCAGCGCGCCGGGATCAGCGTCTGTTGCGGCGGCATCATTGGCATGGGAGAAGCCCTGCGGGACCGGCTCCGGATGCTCGAGGTGCTTTGCAATTTCGATCCGACGCCGGAGAGCGTGCCGATCAACTGCCTGATGCCGATGCCGGGAACTCCGCTGGCGGATGCTCCGGCGGTGGATATTTTTGAATTGGTGCGACTGATCGCGACATCGCGGATTGTGTTGCCGAAGGCGAAGATCCGTCTCTCGGCCGGGCGTTCCCTCCTTTCGCGTGAAGGTCAGGCCCTGTGCTTCTTTGCGGGGGCAAATTCGATATTTTACGGGGACAAACTTCTGACGGCAGGAAATCCCGGCGTGGATGAGGATCGCCAGTTGCTCCAGTCTCTGGGGCTGGAGGCGCAGGCTCCCTATTCCGACCAACCGGAACCCGCACACATCCATTGAAAATCAGTATCGGCAGCGACCACGCGGGGTTTGAATACAAGGAGCGCCTCATCGCGCACCTGCAGGCGGCGGGGCATGATGTCCTGGACATGGGGACGCATTCCTCAGAGAGCACGGACTACCCGCTCTACATTATTCCAGCTGCCGAAGCGGTGGCAACTGGAGTGGCAGAGCGGGGGATTGTGCTGGGAGGCTCCGGAAATGGGGAGGCGATCGCGGCCAACAAGGTCAAGGGAATCCGCTGTGCCTTGTGCTGGAACGATGAGACCGCCGAACTTTCCCGCCGACATAATAACGCGAATGTTCTCTCGATTGGACAACGGATGATTTCCATCGAAATCGCACTTCAGATTTTGGATGTCTGGCTCAAAACTCCGTTCGATGGCGGACGGCATGCCCGCCGGATCAGAGAGATGGATTTCTATGAGTCAGGGGCGGGACTGGCCGGGATGAGAGCCATCGCCACCGAGTAGGTTTGCGGGCCGCGCTGGCCGACGGGCGGGCAAACAGCGGTTTTTCCTGGCAACAGAAAAAAGCGCGCGTTGTTGGCCGCCAAGGCCAGGCACTGCCGCCGTTGCTCTTCGCTCCAATCAATGCCTCTCGCGCGTGCAGCCGCCGCGAGGCTGCACAGAAGACCGAAACTCCCAATCACGCGCCAGCCTGATCAAAAATCAAGCCGCCGTTTCCGGGGAGGGTGTTCCCGGCGGCGGGTGCAGGACGATGGTGCAGCGTTCCTTCAGCGTCACATCCTGGGAAAGGAGGGTGCTGGGGGCGACGCCGTAGGCTTTGCGAAACGAGTTGCTGAAGTAGGCCAGCGAACTGAAACCGCAGGAAAAGGCGATTTCCTTGACGAGTGCCTTGCGGCCCTGGTCGAGCAGCATCTGGCGGGCCTTTTCCAAGCGTTGTTCCAGCAGGTAGTCGTGCAGGCTTTTGCCCACATGCTTGATGAAGAGGCGGTGCAGATGGCGGCTGCTGAGATTGGCCTCGCGGGCGACCTGGGAGAGGCGGATGTCACGACTGAGGTTTTCTTCGACATATTTGGCGACCCATCCGACGATCTCCCGTCCGCGGACTTCGGCAGCCTGCATTTGGAGATGCTCCTCCGAACCCGGTTCAGGAAAAAGCTTTTCCATCAGTCCGGCCAGAAGCAGGAACAGCCGCGAGGCCATCACCTTGGGTTGAAACGTGGGATGGGACGTGTCCACCACTGCGGCCATGAGTTCCTCGACGCGGAGTTTTACGCCGCCGCCCTGCACGGACTCCACCCGGTTGATGAGCCAGCTATCGCGACGGATCGACTCGGGAATGGGAGAGAATTTGGCCCAATCTTTCACAAATTGTGTCGGTGCCAAGCGATCCCTCCGCAATGCCAACGGCCTCTCTTTTCCATTCGGGAGATGGGCACTCCGAGCAGGAAGCGTCCGCCGCCCGGCGGATCCAGACCATGACTTCCACTGTACAAACCGAACAACAGTTTGGAAATTGCGAAATGGCGACTTCCTCGCGTGGGCGGCGTCTCCGCGCATGCCGGGCGTCCGGCCCGCACGGATGCAAGGGACTCTTTTCGCACCGTGGATCGATTCGAGCAAGATGACAACAGGTCGGGCAAGAATCGACTCGCGATTGGATGGTTGGACTCTATAGTCGCCCTCATGAGAATCGGTCTTCTTCTTCTGTTCGCCCTGATGTTTGCCGGATGCGGGCGCAAGGCACCGCCGCCCGCCCCGCCGCCGGAGGTTCTTGTCACGAACGTGCGGCAGGCGGATGTCCCGATCTACGCGGAGTACGTTGGAACCCTGGAAGCCTCGGTGAATGCCAGCATCCAGGCCCGGGTGGCGGGGTATTTGATTTCGCAGAATTACGAGGAGGGCCGGGTTGTCAAAAAAGGCGACCTGCTTTTCCAGATCGATCCGGTGCCCTTCGAGTCCGCGAAGGCCGAGGCCAAGGCCGCTCTGGCACAGGCACAGGCGCAGGCGAAGCAGGCCGAAATGACCGCACAGCGGAACACCGCCCTTTTTGAGCGTCGCGCCATCAGCGAACAGGATCGCGACAATGCCGTGCTGCAGGCGTCCGCCGCCGCAGCGGTCGTGGACGCCCAGCGGGCCGCCCTGCGTCAGGCCGAACTCAATCTGGGATACGCGTCCATCCGCTCGCCGATTGACGGCATCGCCGGGTTTGCCCGTGCGCAGGTGGGCGATCTGGTCGGTCCCACCACCGGCGTGTTGACCAGCGTCTCCACGGTCGATCCCATCAAGGCCTACTTCACGGTTTCGGATCAACAGTATGTCGCCTATACACCTGTCTCTTATACACATCT
>JACSRU010000129.1 GCA_014879575.1 Chthoniobacterales bacterium
AAAATGATTGCTTGGGCGGAAAAACAAAAAATGCGGCCCGTGGAGCGATTTAGTATTGACATTAGGCAGGGAAGGTGGGCGAAAATGTTTATGCCCTATTCTTCCATAACCACCGATGGGACTGACCCCTTCAGCGTTTTAAGGGCTTCGCCCGCCAGATACAGGGAGCCGGTGATGAGGATGTGGGGAGTCTCTGAGAGGGCGGCGTCCAGAGCTTCGCCAAGGGAGGGATGCGCGCGGGCGGGGGCTGCTGTGTCATGGGCCAATGCGGTGGGATCCGAGCTTCTGGAGTTGTGAACCGGAGTGAAGTGGAAGGTCGTGGCAATGGGGGTCAGGATGTCGAGCATTTCCCGGCAGTCTTTGTCCTTCATCGCGCCAAAGATGATCGCCGCTTTTTGGGGGCCGAATGTTTCCTGCCAGGTTTTGACCAATGCGAGGGCGGCGTGCGGGTTGTGTGCGCCGTCGAGGATGATCCGCTCGGTGAGCTTTTGAAAGCGGGCCGGCCAGTCCACCGAGCGCAGTCCTTCGACGATGGCGGAGTCGGTGATTTCGAATCCGGAAGAACGAATGGCGGCGACCGCAAGGGCGGCGTTCCATTTCTGGTGGGAGCCCTGGAGTCCGATCTGGCCGTCATGGGGTTCCCTCACGAAGGTGAGGGCACTTCCTCGCGCGGCGGCATGGTGGCGGAGGACGGTCTCCACCTCCGGAGGTTGGGGGGCGGAGACCACGGGGATCCCCGGTTTGATGATTCCGGCTTTTTCCGCGGCAATTTTCGAAAGCGAATTTCCGAGCCACTCGGCATGATCCTTCGCAATCGGCGTGAGGATTGAGAGGACCGGCACGACGGCGTTCGTGGCATCGAGGGTTCCGCCCATGCCGGTTTCGAGGACGACGACATCGCAGGCTTCCCCGGAAAAGTGCGCGAGGGCGAGGGCGGTGGACAATTCAAAAAACGTCGGCGCATGCGGCCAATCCCGGGTGACCGCGTGGAGGCGGGAGAGAATTTCAGCGGTGGCCTCGGTGGTGATCCAGTTCCCGTTGACGCGGATTCTTTCCCGGAAGTCACAGAGGTGGGGGGAGGTATAGAGTCCGGATTTGAGGTTCGCCTCGCGAAAGATGGAATCCAACATGGCGCAGACTGAGCCTTTGCCATTGGTGCCGGCGACGTGGAGGATGCGAAGGGGCCGCTCGGGGTTTCCCAGGTGATCGAGGAGCCGGCGGATATTTTCCAGGCCGAGCTTGATGCCGAAGGTCTGCGTGCTGTCGAGCCAGGCCAGCGACTCCCGGAATGTCACTTCGTGGAAAAGTAGCCGAGCAAGTCCCCCAGCGTGGAGCGCATCTTCGCCCGGTGGACGATGAGGTCAATGAGCCCGTGCTTTTCCAAAAACTCCGCCGTCTGGAAATCCGACGGCAGGGTCTGGTGGGTGGTTTCGCGAATGACCCGGGGACCGGCAAAGCCGATCATGCTTTTGGGTTCGGCGATGATGATATCGCCGAGCGAGGCGTAGCTGGCCATGACGCCCGCCGTGGTGGGATTGGTAAGCACTGCGATATAGGGCAGCTTGGCCTGTGCGTGACGGGCGAGGGCGCCACTGGTTTTTGCCAGCTGCATCAGGCTCAGGACCCCTTCATACATTCGCGCTCCGCCCGAGGCGCAAACGAGGACGACCGGCATTCTTCGCTCGGTGGCGAGTTCGATGACACGGGTCACCTTTTCCCCCACCACGGAACCGAGGGTGGCGGCGAGAAAGTGAAAATCCATGACTCCGATGCCAAGGGAATGACCGGAAATTTTTCCGGTTCCGGTGACGATGGCGTCAATGAGACCGGTCTTCTTTTTATAGCTGGCCAGGCGGTCGGTGTAGGTGGAGACGGCTTTGAAGCCGAGGACATCCACGGAATCGAGCGGGGCGTCAATTTCCTCGAAAGTGTCCGGATCCACGAGGCTCGCGATGCGTTCGCGCGATCCGAGGGTGAAATGGTGCGAGCATTTTGGACAGACATGAAGATTTTCGGAGAGCGCGAGATTGTGGATGACTTCGCCGCAGGAGGGGCACTTCGTCCACAGGCCTTCGGGCATTTCGCGGGTCTTGCCGATGCGGGGTCGCAGGATGGGTTTTTTGAAAATGGCCATGGTCGTTGAAGGTCAGCCGCGTGCCGCGGTGAGGGCGCGCACGGAGGCGGCCCCGCTTTCCAGAAGGGTCGCCGCACAGGCATCAAGGGTTGATCCTGTCGTCAGGACATCATCCACCAACAGGAGGTTCATATTCGTCACGTCCCCATTCTTGACCGGAATGAAGGCATCCCGCAAGTTTTGCCTTCGTCCCCGGCGATCGAGCAGGGTTTGGGTCGTCGTGTAGCGACGCCGGGCCAGGGCCGATTTGACAGGGATTCCACTGAGGCGGGAGAGTTCCCGGCAGAGGATTTCCGCCTGGTTGAATTCCCGCTCCCGGAGCCTCCGGGGATGCAGGGGCACCGGGACAAGTGCCTCCGGAGTCCAGTGCCGGAGGCGGGAGTCCGAGAGACCTTCGTGCATCCAGTCCGCAAGAATCCGGCCCAGCCACAATTCCTTGTTGTATTTCAGACGGTGGATCATTTCGCGGACGATCCCCCGGCTGCGGACCACGGCAATGGCGTTTTCGAAATGGAAGGGATCCCCGTGGCAGTTCGGACAGGTGAAGACCGGAAGATCGCCAGGGTAGGGCTGGGAGCAAACCTCGCATCGGGGCGGACGGATTTTTTCGATGCCGGATTGGCAGGTGGCACACAGGACCTCCCCATCGGGAATCGCGTGCCCGCACCCGGCACAATGCGGGGGAAAAAACAGCGTCCGCAGCGGATCAAACAGGAGAGCGCGGAGCCCGGACATAACGCAGATAGTAAAAGGTAATGGCCAGTGTGAGCAACAGAACACCGGCAGGAATCAGGCCGGTCGGCACAGCGCCACTCACAACATTCGGCCCAACCCAGGGCAGGAGGGCATCGGGCGGTTTGATGCGAAATTTTGCCATCCACTGCAGCGTCTGCTGGCCGAAGATCCATCCGGCATGCAGTCCGATGGCGAGGAAGAGGGAGCGTGTGCGCAAGGTGACGGCCGCCAGCAGAAGGCCTGCCAGCAACAACGAAAAAAATCCCCACCCGAGCAACGGCCAGGGCGGCGCGCTGGAAAAGGCCAGCGGCAACTGGCCGAACCCGCTCAGCCAGCCGACCGTTGATCCGGTCTCCACCTTCGCCACACGGAGGAAGTGGACGACGGCAAAGACGAATGACGATAAAAGCGCGGCGGGAACCGGACGCATGGAACGGAGGCAAAGCCCGAGGAGGACGCCGCGGAAAAGAAATTCCTCCAGGATCGCGACCACCCCCGCCGTGGCGAGGATGCGAAAGATGCCGGTGGGCGGGAAACTTTTGCGAAAATCATACACGCCCGTGAGCAGATAGCCTGCGGCGAGAACGAGGAGCGGGCCCAGGGCAATGATCAGTCCCGCAGCGAAGTCGCGCCGGGCCAGCGGATTGTGTCCGATGCCGAGTTCCTCGAGACGGCGGATGCCGATCCATCGGAAGGCTGGCCACAACATGAGCAGGGCGGAAACCTGGATGCAGCGGCTGAAATACCGGTGAAACGGAAAGCCCTTCAAAAACGGGAGGACGCCAGCCTCCGCCAGTGCTGAGCCCGCCCAGTAGAGGGGGGGGGAGATCAGGCAGGCGATCAGGATGACTCCGGAAAAATAGGCCAGGAGGCGAAGAAGGACAGGATTTGAATTCACGCGAGAGTGGGTATGGGCTATTTTGAAGGGCAATGCGAGACGTTTGGAATACCGAGGGTCTGATTGCCCTGGACAAGGCCCATTGCTGGCACCCCTTCACACAGATGAAAGACTGGTGCGCCGCAGACCATGAGCCGCTGGTTTTGGTCGGGGGCGAGGGGGCGATGCTCCGCGACAGCCGGGGCCGGGAGTATCTCGACGGCAACTCCTCGATCTGGACAAACCTCCACGGTCACCGGCAGCCAGAAATCACCGCTGCCATCCGCGACCAACTCGAGAGGGTCGCCCACGTCTCCTTTCTCGGCACCACCAATGCCCCCGCCGCTCAGCTCGCCGGGCGGCTTTCCGCACTTCTCCCCGTCGGCGCGCTCCCGCGCGTCTTTTTCAGCGACGACGGTTCCACCGCCATCGAGTCGGCCATGAAAATGGCGATCCAGTATTGGCAGCAGAGCGGATCCCCCAAACGCGGACGCTTTGTCGCATTCGATCAGGCCTACCACGGGGACACGGCCGGCGCCGCGAGCCTTGGCGGCATCGGGGCATTTCACGACCGCTTCGCGGGACATCAGTTCCCGGTTCATCGCATATCCGATCCTGATGACCTCGAAAATCTTCCGGTGGAGGAAATCGCCGCTGTCGTGATCGAGCCGCTTGTCCAGGGAGCGGCGGGGATGCGGCTCTGGCCGCGCGGCCTGCTGCGGCGGCTGCGCGAGTGCTGCGACGCGTCGGGAATGCTTCTTATTCTCGACGAAGTGCTCACCGGGTTTGGGCGGACCGGAACGATGTTTGCCTGCGAGCAGGAAAATGTGATCCCCGACTTCCTCTGCCTGGCCAAAGGCCTCACCGGCGGCTACCTCCCTCTGGCGGCGACGCTCACCAGCGAAAAAATCTACTCCGCATTCCTCGGAAGGTTCGACGAGCAAAAGACATTCTACTACGGCCATAGCTATACCGGGAACGCGCTGGGCTGCGCCGCCGCGCTTGCCAACCTGGAAGTTTTTCGCACCCACCGCGTGCTGGAAAATTTGCAGCCGAAAATCGCGGTGCTGTCCGATCTCCTGGCAGGACTTGCATCCCGCAAGAGGGTCCATGAGATCCGCCAATGTGGTTTTCTGGCCGGCATCGAAGTTCGGGATTCCGAGGGAACCCCCTTTCCGTGGCAGGCGCGAACAGGAGGCCGGATTTGTGAAGCCGCCCGGAAGCACGGGCTTCTTACGCGGCCGGTGCTGGACACCATTGTGCTCATGCCTCCGCTTTGCACAACGGAGGATCAGCTCCGGATGGCCGTCCACGCGATCGGGGTGGCGATTGACGAAGTGTGCGGGGATTGCGACTAGGCCGATTGCGGGACCGCGACTGGCGCGGAGGATTTCTCCGGCCTGTGGACGCGTAGGTATTCCTCGAAAACCTGAATTGCGTTCGTGCGTTGAAACCGCTGAGTCGGATCTTCCATTTCGAGGCGTTCCGAGCGGCCCTCCAGATCAATTCGCACCTTTCCCTGCATGAGCAATGGGATGACAAGCCCGTAGATGTCATCCTGGACATAGCCCGCCCCGAAAAGCTCGGTGAGTTTGTTCGAGAGCGTCACCAAAGTTTCCACCTCGCCGGACGAGCTGTCCCCGAGGGACTTTTTCAGCCGAAGATTGATTTTGTCGGATGGAATCTGAGACGACATGCGGGTTGAAACATACTACGGCATCCCGTGCGTCCTGCAATCGCGAATGTCAGCCAGCCCTGGCCTTACGAACCGACTCCGGCAGCCCCGGCCCAAGTTCCCAATGAATCTTCGTCGCCGCGTCAACGAGGGCTCCGGCAATGTCATCCCGTGCCTTCAGGGTTCCTGCCTCCGCGCACTCCGCGTCTCCGCGTGAGTCGGATCCCACTTCAAAGACTCGCCTGGGCTGGCGGCGACCAGGGCGAGCAGACCGGGAAAATATTTCTCGAGATCCGCCGTGCGCACGCGGCTGAGGCAGCGATTTCCCTCCACGCGGGTCTCGATGATGCCGGCTTCCCGCAGGATGCGGAAATGGTGGGAGATGGTCGCCTTGCTGTGCGGCAGGCCGAACTCTCCGCAGGCCAGCTCGCGGTTCGAGTCCAACAGCGCACTTACGATGCGCACCCGGCACGGATCAGAGAGTGCCGCCATCACCTGCGGAAAGGGAATCCCGGCCAGTGGCGGGTGCTCGTAGGTCGTTGCAAAGGGTTTTTTCATGTTCGATAAAAAACGAACAACTGGCTTGACAGGTGCGCGCCGCGCCCGTAGTTGTTCGACATGCATCGAACTTACCGATGCCGACTGCAAAGTGCAATCCAGAATCAAATCATGAGCCAATCCCTGCTTTCCACCCCCGTGCGCATCGGCGCATGGGATCTTCCGAATCGCCTCGTCATGGCGCCGTTGACCCGTTGCCGCGCCAGCGAGGGCCGCGTGCCGAACGCCCTGATGACAGAATACTATGTCCAGCGGAGTTCCGCCGGACTCATCCTTTCCGAGGCCACGGCAGTGGACCCGATGGGTGTCGGCTACCCCGATACGCCCGGCATCTGGAGCGACGCGCAGGTCGAAGGCTGGAAATCCGTCACCGACGCCGTCCACCGGGCGGGCGGGAGGATTTTGCTCCAGCTCTGGCACGTCGGTCGCATTTCCGACCCGATCTACCTGGAGGGAAAACTTCCCGTCGCCCCCAGCGCGATCCGCCCCTCCGGCCACGTCAGCCTGCTCCGGCCGATGAAGGGCTTTGAAACACCGCGCGCCTTGGAGACCACCGAGATCCCCGGCATCGTCGCCGCCTACCGACGGGGTGCGGAGAACGCGCAGCGCGCCGGTTTCGACGGCGTGGAACTCCACGGCGCCAACGGCTACCTTCTTGACCAGTTCCTCCAGGATTCGACCAACCATCGCACGGACGAATACGGCGGCAGCCTGGAAAATCGCGCACGGCTCATGCTGGAGACTGTGGATGCGGCTGTTGGCGTCTGGGGTGCCGACCGCGTGGGCCTGCACCTCGCGCCGGCCTGCGATACGCACGACATGGGGGAGAGCGACCCGGCGGCGACCTTCGGCTACATCGCCCGCGAAGCCGGCAAACGCGGCATCGCGTTCCTTTGCCTGCGCGAAGGCCTCGGCGCTCCCGCCGACGCCACCCCGGAAGAGCAGATCGCCGCTCTGGATGCGCCCCGCCTGGCCCCGCTTCTCAAGCGCGAATTCGGAGGTGCGTTGATCAACAACCAGAACATCACTCCGCTCCAGGCCGCCGAACTCATCCGTCGCGGAGAGGCCGAAGCCATCGCCTACGGCCGCCAGTTCATCGCCAACCCCGACCTGCCCGCCCGCCTCGCCCGCGGAGCCGCCCTCAACGAGCCAAACCCCGCGAGTTTTTATCACTTCGAGCATCCTGCGGACGGCTACACCGACTATCCCAAACTGGCCGTCTGAGCGTCCGCCGTCAGCGAAATCCGGGAATCTCCACGCGGACTGAACGCGTCCGGGAAATTTCTGACACTGGTGAGGAATTGGGAAAGAATATTCCGGGTTGCAGTCCCCCGGCTTGGAAGATATTTTTCGAGGTGTCATGACAATTTCCGATCAAGCAGCCGCCAGGCAATTTCCACCGTTCAGCCTCGCCCGTTTACTTCGCGGGACATTCGCCCCGTCCCCCGGTCAACGCATCTGCGTCCTCATTGACCTGGACCGTCCGGAAGACATCAAGGATTTTGCCTTTCTGAACGACCCGTCGCTTTCCATTCAATCCAACGCCCACCGGTTTATCTACGAGCCGCTGAAAGCCGGCGTGATGGCCGAGATGGGCCTGACTGGCGGGGAAATTTTTGCCTATCAGGTGACAGGGGGCAGCAATCTCGATCTCCCGGACAAGGCGGTTGCGCCGGACGGAAAAGTGGTCAGCCTGGAACGGGACATTTATCCGAATTACGACATCATTCTCTGTGTTTCGACCTATTCCGCCACGGCACCGCTGACGGTGTTCGCCAAAAAATTCGGCTTTCGCGGGGCGACGCTGCACGGACTCAATGCGATCATCCTTTCCTCCGGGCTTTCCGTGAACTACGACGAGGTCAGCGCGGACGCGGAAAAACTCCGCCTCGGGATGACCCGGGCGGACTGGGTGGAGATTGATTTTTTGCATGCGGGAAAAACGCACACCCTGCGCCTGGAACTCGGGAAACAGGAAGCCCAGAAGAGTCATGGACTTTGTCGCGGCGAGGAGCCGGACGTGGCAAATCTCCCGGCCGGAGAGATATATTTTGTTCCAACCGGTGCCGAGGGCGAATTTCCGATGAAATACGAGGACGGAACGATCGGCCTGATGCAGGTAGGCGGCGGACGCATCCGGAAGGCGGTTCTCCTCACCGGCAGCCAGGCAACGGTTGATGCCCACAATGAAAAGCTGGCTTCCGATCCGGTCACCGGAGAACTCGGAGAGTTGGGATTCGGAACCCAGATCCTCCCCTTCTCCGGACGCGACATCCAGGACGAAAAAATCCGGGGGACCATCCATGTGGCCACCGGGAGAAGCGACCATCTCGGGGGCTCCCTCACCCCGGATAAATTTTCCAATCACAAGAACGCCACCCACGACGACATTCTCTTCGCGCCGCACAAGACCCCGGAAATCCTCGTCACCCAGGCCCGAATGTTCCGAAACGGCGAAACGCATGTCCTCATCGAATCGTTCCAACCCTCGGCCTACATGAACGGCTTGCTGGTGTAAATCGGCGGGCTCTTTTCCGGGGGGGGGGCCGGGGAGGATATTGACCCAATCCGCTTGACGAACGACACTAACCCACCGGGGAATTATAAAAAGCGGGTTGGTATCCGTGTTCCCTGCACCAGCGGATGGCATTGAGGATGCGTTCGGGATGGTCGGGGAGGTGATTTTTGTAAAACGGCCAACTGTATTGCTCGTGGGTCAGGAGGTCCACCTTGTGGGGCCGGGCGGGCGTGTTGGCGCGGGAGTCCAGGCGGGCGGCGACTTCTGTCGGCGGGCAGTTATTGATCACGAGATCGATCAGGCTGAAAAGGATCCCGGATTTTTCGTCCACCACCTCTTCATTTTTGGCGACCCTGGCGGCCAAGGCGTCGGGAACTCCGTAGTGCGCGGTCCATGCGCCTTCGTGCCGCAGATTGAGTCCCGCGAGATGCCGCACGCCATAGGCGGAGAGTGCCGACAGCGCGTTGTCGGGAATCCGGCAAAAATGAATGACGGCAGGCGGGATCCACGCCTCGGGTCCGGCGAAGCGCAGGACTTCCGCGTGGGTCGCCTCGAAATCCCTCCGAAAATCCCCAAGGCGATCGCCTGCGTAGCGATCCGGCGGAAATTCCTGCAAGGCGTGAAACGCCAGCCGGAGCCATGTGGCGTTTGCCTTCCACTCCTCCCGGTAATCGGCGGGAAAGTCCCTGAGCGAAAAATCCCCCTCGTGGGTTTGGAAAAAAATGTTGAACGTCACGCACGTGCCGAATTGCTCATGCAAACCCCGAAAGAGGGATAAAAAATGACAATCAAACAGGGAGGCCGGACGCCGCCGGGCCAAATCGCGGAAGGAATAAATTACGTCATCAACGGCGAGGCGATAGACAGGTGGTGGATGGGACATGGGAAAGAACTGGCGGCGCGCTGGCTCTTCTCAAAACCTCCTGGCGAAATGCCCTGCGCTCAACTGCAGCCCTGGCTGGTCCCGCATTGCGTGCAGACCCCACAGGCGCCGGCGCGGATGACCTTGTCCGAGCCGCAGTGGGAACAGAGCACCCCCATGTAGGCGGTGCCAAGCGCGGTTTTGACGCGGTCGTCCTTTGTTTCCGGATCACTGTGGTTCAGGCTGAGTTCGGGCACCGGGCGGTTGACGCTGAGTTTTTCCATCTGGGCGATTTCCGGCATGGGGAGGTCGTGTTGGCCGTTGTCGGGTGACGTGGCCTCGCGATAGCCCTTGATGAACTCGCAACCCAGCCAGCGGAAGATGTAGTCGGTGATGCTGTGGGCCGTGCGGATGTCCCGATTTTTTGTGAATCCGCTGGGCTCGAAGCGTTGATAGGCGAATTTTTTTACCAGATGTTCCAGTGGCACGCCGTATTGGAGTGCCATGGAGGTCAGGGTGGCGATGGTATCCATGAGTCCGCCAATCGTGCTGCCCTCCTTTGACATTTGGACAAAGACCTCGCCGGGTTGGCCATCGGAATAGAGTCCGACGGTGACATAGCCCTCGTGGCCGGCGATCTCAAACTTGTGGGTGAGCGACTGGCGGGTGTCGGGCATGTTGCGGCGGGTGCGCAGGCCGGCCTTCTGGCGGAGTTCCTCGTTTTCCTTCACCAAAGTCGCAATGCGCTCGGCAAGGATGCCGGTTTCGGGCGCCAGGGCCTTGGAGGAGTCCCCGGAGTCCGTTTTTTTGGTGTTGAGGGGGGCGGAGCGTTTCGAGCCGTCGCGGTAAATGGCCACCGCCTTGAGCCCAAGTTGCCAGGCCTCGATATAGGTCTGCATGATGTCCTCGACCGTGGCACTTTCCGGCATGTTGACCGTCTTCGAGATGGCGCCGGAGAGAAAGGGCTGAGCGGCGGCCATCATGCGCAGATGTCCGCGATAGGTCAGGCTGCGCGTGCCCTGATGCGGTTTGAAGGCGCAATCAAAAATCGCAAGGTGTTCGGGCTTGAGTCCGCTGGGGACGACCTTGCCGGTGGCGGGATCGGTGACATCCTCGATGGTGTCGTATTTTTCGATGTGGGCGAGGATGTGGCTTGTTTCCTCGGGGCGGTAGCCGAGTCGCGCCAGGGCGGGAGCAATGGTGCGATTGACGATTTTGAGCATTCCACCGCCGGCCAGAAGTTTGTATTTGACCAGGGCGATATCGGGTTCAATGCCCGTGGTATCGCAGTCCATGAGGAATCCGATCGTGCCGGTCGGCGCGAGGACGGTGACCTGGGCGTTGCGGTAACCGTGTTGGCGTCCGCCCTCGAGCGCGGCGTCCCACGCGGACTGCGCGGCGGTGACAATCGGGGCGTAGTCGCCATTTTCGGCGAGGGCTTTCGCCGCCTTCCGGTGGCGGGCGATGACTTCGAGCATGGCCTCTTCGTTGGAGGGAGCCGGGGTGTTGGTGACGTCGCAATGCCGGGCATCGTGGTATCCGGCAAAAGGCCCCCGGGCGGCGGCCAGTTCGCTGCTGACCTCATAGGCATGGCCGGTCATCAGGCTGGTGATGGCGGCGGCGTAGGCGCGGCCTTCATCGCTGTCGTAACCCAGCCCGCGGCTCATGATGAGAGCCCCGAGATTGGCATAACCAAGCCCGAGAGTCCGGAAGGTGTGGGAGTTTTCGGCGATGGCGCGGGTGGGATAACTGGCACGGTCCACCAGGATTTCCTGGGCGACGATGAAGACGCGCACAGCGGCACGAAAGCGCTCGACATCGAAGCTGCCGTCCGTCCGTTGGAAGCGGACCAGATTGAGCGAGGCCAGGTTGCAGGCGGTGTCGTCCAGAAAGAGATATTCCGAGCACGGATTGGTCGCATGCTGGCGTCCGCTGCCCTTGCAGGTGTGCCAGGTGTGGATGGTGGAATCGTATTGGAGGCCGGGATCGCCGCAGGTCCAGGTGCCGAGAGAAATTTTTCGCAGGAGCTCCCGGGCGGATTTCTTTTCGCAGGGTTCCCCGTCAATCACACGCCGCGTCCACCAGTCCGTGTCGTCCACGCAGGCCTGCATGAACTCATCGCTGGCGCGCACGGACAGATTTTCATTTTGGAACATGACCGAGCCGTAGGCATCGCCATTATAGCTGCCGTCGTAGCCCTGCTCGATGAGCGCCCAGGCCTTCTTTTCCTCGATGGTTTTTGCCTCGATGAAATCCTCGATGTCGGGGTGGGTGTCCCTGAGGATGTTCATCTTCGCGGCCCGCCGGGTTTTTCCGCCCGATTTGATCGCATTGGCGACCTGATCGTAGATGCGCAGGAAGGAGAGGGGACCGGAGGGTTTGCCGCCCCCGGAGAGCTTCTCGCGCGAGGATCGCAAGGGGGACAGATCCGAGCCGGTGCCCGACCCGTATTTGAAGAGCATCGCCTCGGAAGTGGCCAGGCGCATGATGTCCTCCATATTGTCCCGCACGCTCATGATGAAGCAGGCGCTGGCCTGCGGGTAGTGGTATTGGCTCGTGGCACGGGCTCCCCGCTTGGTGTCCGGATCCCAATGCCAGTTGCCCTTGCCGCCATCCTTGCCCACGCCATACTGGTGGTAGAGGCCGACATTGAACCAGACCGGCGAGTTGAACGCGCCGTGCTGGTGGAGGCAGAGCCAGTTGAGATCCTGGCAAAACGTCTCCGCGCTCGACTCGCTGGCAAAATACCCGTCCTCCAGTCCCCAGTCCGTAATCGTCCGGGTTACGCGATGGATGAGCTGACGAACCGATTGCTCCCGGCCGCCTGCGTAGGGATCTGAGCCGTGGGCGGCGTCGCCGTAGAAATATTTTGAAACCACAATTTTTGTCGCCAACTCGCTCCAGGATTTTGGCACCTCGACATTTTCCTGACGGAAGAGTGCCTTGCCACCGTCTCCGGTGATTTCTGCGGTGCGTTTGTCCCATGCCACCTCATCAAATGGCGACACTCCGGGCGTGGCAAAGACCGGTTCAAAAACCAGCCCTGACGCGGTGGTGGAAGGGGACGCCGAGGCGGAATCTTTGGTGGGAACGTGGGTTTCGGGCAGTGTGGCGGACGAGCTCATTTGAAGACGAATTTTGCGGTTGGAATTGTAGGAGGTTAAGCAGCAAGGCGAATCTTGCGGCCACAATATCTTGTGGTTGACGAACATTAAACCCACAACAGGTAAACATTCCAAGCGGAAAATAAGATTTTTTTGTTGATCAGTACAGCCAATCCATAAAGCGGCGGAACAACGAGCGTTCGGGCTTCGGCGCGGGCTTCGGCTTGAGTTGAGGCTCGGGCGTCGCGATTGTTTTCGGGGCTTTTTCTTCGGGTGTCAGCGTGGGAACCGCAGGTTCAGGTGCCATCTCGGACTGCGCAGGTGCATCCGGGGCGGGGGCGCGATAATTGGTGAGGGTCCCCCAGATCGAAAGGATGATGAGGTCCACGCCCTCGGGACGATGACTTTCGGCCACTTGCCGCAGATAGGGAAGATCGAGACCTTTCTCGGGCGCGGGCGCAAAAACTCGATTTGCGGCCATTTACGAATGTGTAACCCATTGATTACCAGCGCTCGCACTTTCTCTGAACCCCCTTTTTGCGCTCGCGTCTTCTCAAGGACGTAATCAGCGCGACAGCCTGTCAATCATCGTAGTGGAACCTGCACTGCATGATCAATAGGCTTTCGCCTTCCACTCGATAGATGAGCCGGTGTTCCTGAGTGATGCGCCGCGACCACCAACCTTTGAGATTGTTCCTAAGAGGTTCGGGTTTGCCGATTCCCGAGAACGGATTTCGCAGCGCATCGCGGATCACCTCATTCACTCGCAGCAGAATCCTGCGGTCATGCTCCTGCCAATACAGGTAGTCATTCCAGCCATTGGGCAGCCACGTCAGCCGCATAGTTCACCGGACCGAACATTCCCAGCCGCATAATCCGCCAGACTTTGCTGGATTTGCACCGCATTGGCTCGAGTGGAATGCAGGTGGAGGGTCTCCTCCATCGCCTTATATTCTTCAATCGCCAGCAGCACGGCAACCCCGGTGCCGTTGCGGGTGATGGTGATCGGTTCCCGGTCGCGAGAAGCCGCCTCCATTAAGCCGGCCAGTTGATTGCGAGCGTCGGTGTAATTGACCGTTTGCATGGAGCAACAGATCCCACATGAACAGAATTCTGTCAATGCCGAACTAATACGTGATCTTCTCGGACGGGAGCGGAAAGTCATCCGTGCGGAACGGTGAGGCCGGCAGCCCTGCCCCATTATAAAGATTGCACACCGGGTTGTCAGCCCAGGCGTAGCGCACGGCGACAGGCTGCGGAACGTCCGGGCTCCAGACCTTGACGGTGGTGCCATCAATCTCGGCTTGCGCCCTGCCCCCATTGGTTCCGCCAGTGGGAAATCAGGAGGGGAAACGCGTTCCGATATTGCCAGGCACGTCCGGAATTCGCGCTACCGTGATTATAAGCGACTCCCGCGATGGCCATGGGAATCCGGCATCCGCGAGCGAGCCCGGGAGGTTTACCGACTTCCACCCCGCCCCATCCGATTCAAAGTCGCCAAACTGCTCCGGGGACGCGGGATGGACGTCTTCGCGTCCGTTTTGCTTCATCCACGCTTTGTAGTGCTCCAGGAATTCCTTATACTGCGCCGCGTCAGCCCGGGCCTGCTCCGCGCCAGCCTTCAAATGGGATATGCCGCCGATCCGGCGCTCTCCGCCCTGAACGCCTACCGAAAGACAAAACTGCAGACACACTACCAGTCCACCATCGCGTGGATCAACAACTGGCAACGTCCCGAGGATCTCCTCTCGATAAGACCTTCAACGAGTATTTTCAAGGTGCCTCGGAGTTCGCCATGAAGCTGGGATACAAGCTGGAAGAAGTCCGCCTGAAGGAAATGGAGGGGGGTGCGGGGCGGGCTTCAAGGATCTTGCAAAGCCGGGGCATCAAGGGATTGCTTTTGGCACCGCAGGAATACTGTCTTTCCAAGAACCCGCCTTCGAATCCCTGATTGACCAGGGCCACAGGCTGATCCCTCGTGTTGAGGAAGATCGCGAAGGCGGAGCCGTTCGGTAATTGCTCGTGAGATTTCACCAACAAGATACTGAAAGCGAATTTCTCCCCCCCCGAGCGAGTGGGGGACTCAGCGTCCGGACTCAGGGCCGGGTCACTTTGATGCGTCCGGTCAACGGCTCAATCTGAATGGTGGCGAAGTTTGCAGGCAGGCCATTCGCTTTGATGGGATCGTTTTTGGCGGCGAGGGTAAAAAACCAGGGACCACCGGAAGGAAAATCCGTGCTGCCATCGGGTCGGAAGGTGAAACTGCGATATCGGTAGTTGGAGCCGACTGGCGGAACATTGACGCCCGGGACGGCGGCTTTCTCGGGGAATGCCGAATTGTCCATGAGCGAGCTGGTGGACGTATCGCTGGTGATCACGACGGGAGGGGAAAGTTTGACCGGCTTGGCGACGGCGTTGGTCGTGTCGGTGTCCACGAGGAAAATCTGGAGCCCTCGATAATCCGTGGGTGCGGCGGACGGCTGGCCGTCCTCCGGCATTTTGTAAAAGCGCACCTCGACGGGACGGTTTTGGGTGATGGCGGTTTGGCGGGCCAGATCGAGTGTTCCGGTGATGGCCTGGGTGCTTCCGGTCAGCGAGGAAGCGCGTCCGGTGGAATTCATCGCCGGAATGGTGAGCGCAGCAAGAATCGCGATGATGGCGATGACCACAAGCAGTTCGAGAAGGGTGAAGCCTATGTTTCCGATAAAGAGGCGTTTCATGGGGATGGGTGGTTTGGTGCCCGAAAGCGGAAACTTATCGCATCGCGGGAAGTCCGTCGAGCCTCACGTTGAAACCCTGGAGGGACCAGCTCCGTCTGGTCCGTGGGCGGTCGGCGGGGATGGCACGGAGCGAAGCGGACGACACGGAGGTCATCCCTCCAGAAGAGGCGCCTTGCCCTGGAGGGACCAGCTCCGTCTGGTCCGTGGGCGGTTGGCGGGGATGGCGCGGAGCGAGGCGGACGAC
>JACSRU010000124.1 GCA_014879575.1 Chthoniobacterales bacterium
TCCGCTACTAGTAGCGGATTACAATAAAGCCACGACCACCAAAAATGAAAATGAAAATACAAAACCGCCCCCTCCGCATCGCGATCCTGGTCTTCACTGGGAGTCTCGCTGCAATCGCCATTCAATTCGCCAGCGCCCACATTCAGAAAAAATCGGCGGAACGATACGATCACCTCACCAGGGCGGGAAATTGTCAAACCGATGTCATTGCACCCTTCATACAGAGTCATCAACTCCAGCATGTGCGCCCTGGAAATGCCGAAAATTTTGCAGTGTTCGTTAACCAGCAGGTTTCCAACGGAAGTGTCTCGGCGGCTGCGGCGGAAAGGGTTCTCACCCAAATCGAAAAAACTCAGGATGGCCTCCCGATTCACACCCAAATTGGTTGGGTTCTTCCTTCTCTCTTCCAAAATAAGAACTGAAGCCAGCATATGAACCTTCATAACAGTGCATCCGAAAAGGGTGCCTTCACTCTGATGGAACTCCTCGTTGTCGTCGCCATCATCGGCATCCTGATGGCGTTGCTTTTTCCAGCCGTCAACGGCGTGCTCAATGCCGCCAAAAAGGCCCAAGCCCGCAACGACGTCACCCAAATCGCAACCGCTTGTGTCGCCTTCGAAACGGAATACGGATTCGGTCCATGGGGAACCAACAACCCCACCGAAGTCGAAGGCGAATTCCTCGCCGCCCTCATGGGTTCCAATAACCGCCAAATTGTCTTTCTCGAAGTCCAAGACATCAAAGACAAGCGGAGAAACGGCTTTGACGGCGAAGCCTTCGTCGATCCATGGGGAGGCAGATACCAATTCGCTTACGATCCAAACTACTCCAGTTCGATCACCACCGCCGGAATATCCCGCGGCGAATCTGTCCGGAAAAATTACGCCGTCTGGACCGACCCGTCCAAACAGAAGTGGAACACCAACTCCAAACCAGACGGTCGTTACGTCCAATCTTGGTGAAATGTGTCACACAGGGAGTTGGGGGTTAGCGCGTGCGGGGTTTGGATCGAAGAATTAAATTTCCATGCGGTGTCGTCCGATGGGATGTTGTCGCAATCAGCTTTCCTTATCCACTTCCGGGGCAGTCGCCTTCTCTTTCGTAAAAATAGAAATCCCGACCAGCTTGCCGACTTCAATCAACAGTGATTTTAGGCTCTCCTCAAAATTGTCCACCCACGGAGACTTCATCAAGAGCAAGAGCAACTCTCGTGCGCGTTCGCGAAGACGGCGCAGCGGAGTGACCTCTTCTTCGAGCGCCTGAACCTTTTTCTGTTCGGATTCGAACTGCGTTTTTTGTTGGCTGACCTGACGGGTCAATATTTCGTTCTCAGCACAGATTTCCTCTCCCTCGCTCCGCAGCTTCGCCACCCTCTTTTTGAGGATTACCGCGTCTTTTGCTCCCGTCGCCAATCGTTTTGCTGCCGCCACAAGCGATTCTCCGGAGTCGGGCTCCAATGCGGAGCGAAGCTGAGAAATAACTTTTGTGGCTTCGATTTTTTGGACTTCTAATTCATCGCGCTCGGTCCGCAGAACGGAAGCATTTTGGGAAGATGCCGAAAGCTCTATGGCGAGCACCTGCGCCCGTTCCACCACGCGGGCGGCTGCATCTGCCAACGATTCCCCCTCGTTGGGCTTGAGTCTCATTTCAATCTCTTGGATTTCATCGGCCCGTTTCAGCCTTTTGATGGCCTCCGCGGTGGATTCGTGCTCCTTGAGCAGAACGGCCAGTTTGCGGGCATCCTTGGGTTCGCGCCCGGCAACGCCGTCTCGATACCGCCTCTCCTCGTTTTCCACAAATTCCTTAAAACCAGCTTCGATCTCGGCGACCTTTCCCATTTCGCGCAGTTCCGACTCTAAAAGCGAATCTGCAGTCTCGTTTATCGTCCAGTCGCCCGGAGGGCGTCCCTGGCGCTCCATGGCTCGGTTGAGACCTTTTTCGAGTTCCTTGACCGTTGGAGAGCTGAGCGCACGGAAATCTTTACCAAGCCGCTCGAAAGCAAGTTGGGTTCGGTGCCAGGCGAGGAGATTTCCTGACGAGTTCAGGTCAAAGGCCGTGCGCCGGTAGCGCTCTCGTTCCGTTTTACCGACCGTAAAAATCACCCGCTCGACGCCACTGTGCCAGATGTTCCAATGGGGCATGTTGCTGTCAAAGTGCACAGACAGCGCTACACATTGACGCCCAGTGATTTCCTGGAACTTGGCTGCCACTCCGGGGGCCAACTGTTCCATAACGGCGATCACCTGGCTCTTTTCTCCGTTCGCCACCATTTTGCACAGTGCTCGGGCGAGTGCGGGATGGGTATTCACCGTATAGCGCCTCAGGTCTGAGTCCGACCGCACGACACGCTTCTTTCCCCTACCGGGTTTTGAGACAGCGGATGAATCGTCTTCGATCTGCCCGATGGCGATATCCAAATTACCGGGATCAACATCTCCCTCAATGGACTTGGTGCGGGTGCAAGCCGGCGTCGGTTTCCATTGCGGACGTTGGTCCGCCCCGGTCCCCCACCGGTGGTAAATGCACGAGTCGCGCCGAATCGCTCGCAACCAATGTAAATGCTCGAGGGGATTTGTGCGTGACAAAGCTGGCGGGGTCATCGGTTGTCCGGGCGGAGGTTCCGGCGGTTCTCGTTCGGGCGCATCCTTGGCTTTGGGGCCACGAACCTTTCTTCCTTGCAGGCGGAAAAAATCGCGCAATGCCGCAGCTCCGCTTCCAGCCGAGAACGAGGCAATGGTTCCCGATTCATCCCATGATTCCGGGGTTATGCTATCAACCCGAATGGTCGGAATACCTGCACCCTGGAAGTAAAGCGCCTCGGTCCTTTCGATCGCGGAAAAATCATTTGTGAACTCGTGTTCGAGCCGCCGAGGAACAAAAACCCACTCGCCCTTTTTGCGATTGGCGAGGGCTTTTTTGTCGAGTTCATGCCGCCAACTTTCGACGACATCATGCTCAATGGATGCCTCTGATGATCCTCCGCTGAGTCCCATGGTAGTGACAATTCTGTGGGTTTACGCCTGTGAGGCGTCCAGTCAATTATGTGTTATTACATCTATTGGTATTACATCTATTGGCAAGAACAAAAATGGATACTAACCATCCCAGAAGGAAGATCAGTATCCATTTTTGCCCTTGCCCTTCCGGGGGACTGCTCCAAAGGCGCAGGCCAGGGCGTGCCGCCCTCCGCTCCGCGGTTCCTCCCTCGTCAGGGGAAGCTCCCCCCGACACCCCCAGTGTGAAATCGAGGATTTCTCACCAGTTTATCGTGTCCAATTTTCTTTGGACACGCCCCCTGCGATATGTCCTTTCGGAACTCGCGGTCACAACGCTTCGGCGCGAAATTCGGTCGCTACAGGCAAGCATACGAATGAACTGAATTCGGAGAAGGCTCCCGGTTCGAGACTCGTGAGCACACCGGGATGCCCTGTCTCATTCCTGTAAGCTCGGGTACCCTTCTTTTGCAATTACCGTTAATTACTGGACTGATCCTCATAATTACGGCAAATTACTGGTTAATCACGAAATCCATGTCCGAGCCATCATTCCCTGAGGTGCCGTCACGACGACGGAGCAAACTTGAAACGTATCGATCCACCATCACGCATTGGTGGACTGAGGACAAATCGACTCGCTCGATATGTTTGGCGCTTGCTCAGATGGGCTGCACAGTGGCGTACGAAACCTTACGTAGTTGGATTAACCGAGAAGTGCGTGATGGCAGGTTACCCGAACGAGCCAAATCTCGGGTCGGGCGACCTTCCCGGCAAACACGAGCACCTGTCTCCCTTGGCTTGCTGCCGACCGGGCAACCTGACGATCCGAGCGACACCATGCAGTTTTTGGTATGGAATTTGCATGCTGCCAAACCGCTCGAATCGGGACTGCTAGATGCCAAGGTCTTTGCGCTACAGGAGACGGGAATCCCCCTGGACGAGCATCACGAGCCGGATTACCTTGCCTACGCTCGGAAGCTTGGACGCCAACGGCTACGCACGTTTGGCGATATGGATTTTTACCTCCTCGCTACGTGGTTGAAGCCCTGGCGCACTCATCCCGATTTCGGAAAGATTTCTTGGCAGATGAAAGTTTTGCGGGTCGCCGCCAAGCTACGCGTTGTTATGCTCAAGGCTGCGGATTTAGGTGGCGGAAAAACTCCCCTCCCGCCTCGGCCAGACGGATTGAAGCCAGAGGAATGATCTCTCCGCCATCTCAGAGTCAGTTCCTACGGATTCTGCCATCGGCGCCATACCCTGAACATCTTCTGCGGAAAAAGAACCCCTTGTCGGGCGGGAGCGGCTTTCGCCGCCCCGCCTCATCAGGGGGAAACACCAAGTCCCGGGGAAATTCACCAGTATGGAGATCCTTGGTTTCATTCTTGCACTCGCCTTTCTCATCAGCCTCGTCGCCGGGTACGCATGGTCCGTCGGTGCGCTCAACCGGTATTCCGAGGAACAATATCGGTACACACCGATAACTTTCGGGAAAAGCGCCATCGTGACGCTTCCCCTGGCCTTGATTTGCCTCGGCGTGTTCGGTTGGCAAGAGATCGAACAGATTGACGCGGGAGTTACGGTCTTGGTCGCTTTCTCCTCCGCCAGCCTGATTTTGGTGGCTTTGTTTTGGAGAATCGCCAGCAAAAGCTCCGTCGGGGTGGCGGCCTCGGCCCTTGTTTTCCTCGTGATCAACGCGACGCTCATTCTGGTCGTAATCGGAGTGTCTCTCTTCCTGGCCCTGCTTCGGTCCGAGTCGAGACGCCGTTATTAGCGCGCTGTCTCACGCTTTCCCCTGCAAGGGTAGGCGAGTCGTACGGCCCCTGGCCGCGTAGAACGTAGGCGTGTTTTCCTTTGTAGCGCTGGAGCTCATTCCTGGCAGCGGAATTGATTTTGGGCCGTGGTCTGTGGCGGTCGTACGAGGCGTCCAGTTCCTCGATTGCGGAGGCAGCAACTTCTGAATGAGAGGCCTCAAGGGTCGGTGCTTTTTTGCTTGCGGGCTGGCCGTCCCTTGTGGCGGGTGGACCTCTCTCCCGAAACCCGTGAATGCACGCGGAGTTTTCTTCTGTGAACGTGGTGAGTTTTGCCTCGTCATGTGCCATCGAGTTTGACAAAAATTCCAACCTGTGCCTTGTCCCCGACCCCGACTCCTACGATTTCACAACCAGTTTCCACTTCCTACGGTGGGCAGCCTGAAAAACGCCTGACGTATGGACCAAGCCCAACTCAACTGGCTCACCAACTTCATCTGGAACATCGCCGATGATGTCCTCCGTGACGTTTACGTCCGGGGTAAATACCGGGACGTCATCCTTCCCATGACCGTCCTGCGCCGCTTGGACGCAGTGCTGGAGCCGACCAAGGCTGCTGTGTTGGAAATGAAAACCGCCCTCGACAAAGAAGGCGTCACCAACCAGGACGACGCCCTGCGTGCCGCATCCGGTCAGGCGTTCTACAACACATCGCCCTTCCTCCTGCGAGACCTGAAATCCCGTGCCACCCAGCAGAAGCTCCGGGACGACTTCGAGACCTACCTCGATGGCTTCTCGCCCAACGTGCAGGACATCCTCACCAACTTCGAGTTCCGCAACCAGATCCCACGGCTCTCGAAGGCTGACGCCCTCGGCCAGCTCATCGAGAAGTTCCTCGATAAAGACATCAACATCAGCCCCCACGCCGTGGGCGATCTTCCACCGCTGGACAATCACAGCATGGGCACGCTGTTTGAGGAGCTTGTCCGCCGCTTCAACGAGGACAACAACGAAGAAGCTGGCGAACACTGGACGCCCCGCGACGCGGTGCGGCTCATGGCCAATCTCATGTTTCTGCCCGTGGCGGACAAGATCGAGTCCGGCACCTACCTGCTTTACGACTGCGCCTGCGGCACCGGAGGCATGTTGACGGTTGCCGAGGAAACGCTCCAGCACATCGCCAAGGCCCACGGCAAGCAGGTCGCCACCCACCTTTACGGCCAGGAGATAAATGGCGAAACCTACGCCATCTGCAAAGCCGACCTCCTGCTCAAAGGCGACGGCGACGCCGCAGACAATATCGTCGGCGGCCCCGAGCACAGCACGCTCGCCAACGACGCGTTCCGCTCCCGTGAATTCGACTTCATGCTCGCAAACCCGCCCTACGGCAAAAGCTGGAAGAGCGACCTCGAACGCATGGGCGGTAAGAAAGACCTCAAGGACCCCCGCTTCGTCATCCAGCACGCGGGCGAGTCAGACTACTCGCTCCTCACCCGCAGCAGTGACGGCCAGATGCTCTTCCTCGCCAACATGCTGAGCAAGATGAAGCACGACACGCCGCTTGGCAGCCGCATCGCCGAGGTCCACAACGGTTCCTCCCTCTTCACCGGCGACGCCGGGCAGGGCGAGAGCAACATCCGCCGCTGGATCATCGAGAGCGACTGGCTGGAGGCCATCGTCGCCCTGCCTCTGAACATGTTCTACAACACCGGCATCGCCACCTACATCTGGGTGCTGTCGAACCGGAAGCCCGCCCCGCGCCGGGGCAAGGTGCAACTCATCGACGCCACCCAATGGTTCCGCCCGCTGCGCAAAAACATGGGCAAAAAGAATTGCGAGCTATCCGCCGAGGACATTCAGCGCATCTGCGACACCTTCCTCGCCTTCGAGGAAACGCCGCAGTCGAAAATCTTCCCCAACGCCGCATTCGGCTACTGGAAGGTAAAAGTCGAGCGTCCGCTCCGGCTCCACAGCCAGCTCACGCGCCCCCGCATCGAGACGCTGCGCTTCGCCTCGGGCGACGAGGAAATCCGCGCCGCGCTTTACGACCAGCTCGGTGACGACCTCTTCGACAAACCCGCCGCCGTGCGCGAGGAACTCACCAAGCTCGTCAACGATTGGGGCCAGGACGAGACCGGGGACGATGAGGACAACGGCGACGGTGGCACAAAAAAGGGCCTGCCCGAGAAGACGAAAAAGAAGCTCCTCGATTCCGAAACATGGAAACGCGACGCCGGACTGGTTGATGCCGCCACGAAGCTGCGCGAAGCCTTGGGCGACGGACTCTTCGAGAATCACAACGTCTTTCTCGAACAGATCGAGGCTACCCTCAAAAAGCAGAATCTCAAACCCAGCGCCGCCGATCTCAAGCTCATCGTCGCCGCCGTTAGCTGGCGGGATGAAGCCGCCGCGCCCGTCATCAAAAAAATCCACAAACCCGGCAAAACACAGCCCGATTCGCTGCGCGGTCTCTACGACGAGAAAATCGACGGCAAAACCTGCGTCGTCGAATACGAGCCCGACAGCGAACTGCGCGACTACGAGCAAATCCCGTTGCTTGAAGAGGGCGGCATCGAGGCCTTCATCCGCCGCGAAGTCCTGCCTTACACACCCGACGCATGGATCGTAGAGGCCGACACGAAAATCGGCTACGAAGTCAGCTTCACCCGTCACTTTTACCAGCCGCCAAAACTCCGCACTCTCGCCGAGATCAGCGCCGACATCCTCGCGCTGGAGCAAGAAACCGAAGGGCTGCTCAGCGAAATCACGAAAGGAGCGGTGAAATGAAGGAAATCCTCGGCAAGGCCAAAACCATCCGCGAACTCCTCGGCGGCGCGAAATACTCCATCGACTACTACCAGCGCGAATACCGCTGGCAGACCAAGCAGATTACCGAGCTTGTCGAAGACCTCGCTGCCAAATTTCTCGAAAGCCACGAGGCAGGCCATGATCGCACCGATGTCGAGAATTACGGGCATTATTTCCTCGGCTCCATCATTATCAGCGACCGCGACGGCCAGAAATACATTATCGACGGTCAGCAACGGCTGACGTCCCTGACGCTCCTGCTTATTTACCTGCATCGTCACCTGGAAGACGACGAGGAGAAGAAGCCGCTTGCCGAACTTATCTTTTCCCAAAGATACGGCAGACGTTCCTTCAACCTTGACGTGCCCGACCGCACCCCCTGCATGGATGCGCTCTACACGGGTCAGCCTTTCGACCCCGCCGACAAGCCCGAGTCCGTCGCCAACATCCTCGGACGCTTCGAGGACATCGCGGACGAGTTTCCCGACGAAATCGGCGGAACGGTGCTCCCATTTTTCGCCGATTGGCTCATCGAAAACGTCCATCTCGTCGAAATTACCGCCTACTCCGACGAGGACGCCTACACCATTTTCGAGACCATGAACGACCGCGGGCTATCCCTCACGCCCACGGACATGCTCAAGGGATACCTCCTTGCCAACATCACCACCGAATCCACCCGCAACGCGGCCAGCAAAGTTTGGAGAGAGCGTATCGCCGAGTGTCAGGATTGGGGCAAGGAAGAGGATGCCGACGCCATCAAGGCTTGGCTCCGCAGCCAGCACGCCCAGAAGATTCGCGAACGCAAACGTAACGCGAAACCCGAAGACTTCGATCTGATCGGAACCGAGTTCCACCGCTGGATTCGGGATCACGAAGAGAGCCTTGGTCTGACGAATTCCTCCGAGTTCGCCCGTTTCATCGAGCGCAACTTCAAATTCTACACCGCCCAATACCTGCGGACGAGAGGGGCTGGCTGGGAATTGACTCCCGGCTTGGAAGCGATCCACTACAACACCCACCACAACTTTACCCTACAGTATTCGGTCCTGCTCGCGCCTTTACTTCCGGATGATCCCGAGGTGGAAATTCTGCGAAAGCTACGCGTCGTCAGCACTTTCATTGACATCCTTATCACCCGGCGAATCTGGAACTGGCGCAATATCGACTACTCCACGATGCAGTATGCGATGTTCAATGTGATCCGGGACATTCGTGGCAAGAGCGCGATGAAAACTGCGGAGCTTCTCGCGCAGCGGCTCACCGAAGATCAGGAAACCTTCGCAAAAAACGAACGCTTCGCCATGCACGGCATGAACGGGCGGCCAATCCATCGTTTACTCGCTCGGATGACCGACTTCATCGAGACCCAATCCGGCATGGCCTCGCGTTACGCGGAATACATGGCAACCGGGAACAGGCGTTACGAGATCGAGCACATCTGGGCCAACCACCACGAGCGGCACAAAGATGAATTCAGCCACCCCAGCGACTTCGCCTCCATGCGCAACCGCATCGGCGGGTTGCTCCTCTTGCCTAAAAGCTTCAATGCTAGCTACGGCGACCTCACCTATGAGGAAAAGCTGCCCCACTATCACGGGCAAAACCTGCTCGCCCGTTCGCTACATTCCACTTGTTACGAAAACAACCCCGGCTTCCTTCGCTTCATCGAAACCACCCGCCTTCCGTTCAAACCAATGGCCTCGTTCAATTCCGCCGAAATGGGGGAACGCTGCGCGCTTTATCTCAAATTGGCGGAACACATCTGGAACCCTAGCCGCATTATGGAGGCGGCTACGGCATGATCGAGGGACTTCAGCCGTATGCGGAATACAAGGAATCGGGGCTTCCGTGGCTTGGGCGTTGCCCTGACCATTGGAAAGTCCGGCGCACAAAAATTCTGTTTCAGGAGCGCGTTCAAAAAGGGTTCCCAAACGAACCGCTGCTTGCAGCCACACAGACCAAGGGCGTCGTCCGGAAGGAGGACTACGAGACGCGGACAGTCACCGCGCAAAAAGACCTACACCTTCTCAAGCTTGTTGAGACCGGCGACTACGTCATCAGCCTCCGTTCGTTCCAGGGCGGGATTGAAGTCGCCCACTATCGGGGAATCATCAGCCCCGCCTACACTGTGTTGAAACCACGTGGCGAGGCGAAGTCCGGCTACTATTCCAAATTCTTCAAATCGCGCCAGTTCATCGACAGTCTTTCCCTCTTCGTTACTGGCATTCGCGAAGGGCAGAACATCGACTACGAGCGGATGAGCCGCGCCGAAATGCCTTGCCCGCCCCCCGACGAACAAGCGGCGATCGTGCGATTTCTGGACCATGCTAACCGGAAGATCGACGGGTTCATCCGGGCGAAGCGGAAGCTGATCGCGCTGCTGGGGGAGCAGAAGCAGGCCATCATCCACCGGGCAGTCACTCGCGGCCTCGACCCCAACGCCCCCCTCAAACCCTCCGGCATCCCCTGGCTCGGCGACATCCCGCAGCATTGGGAGGTGCGGCGGATCAAATATCTCCTGCGGGAGGTGGACAATCGTTCTGCGACTGGAAAGGAGCAGTTGCTATCCATGCGAATGCACCACGGGCTTGTCGTGTTTGCTGAACATTTCAGTCGCCCTCCGCAGGCTGCAACTTTGGTCGGGTTCAAAATCGTCAAGCCACGGCAGTTCGTCGTGAACCGGATGCAAGCCGGCAACGGCGTCATCTTCCCCTCGTGCCTCAACATCACTGGCCTCGTCAGCCCAGACTACGCCGTGTTTGATCCGATTGCCGACGTGAACGTAGATTACTTGGGCGAGCTGTTCCGGACCCGCACCGTCCGAACAAAATTCCGAGCGGAGTCCAAAGGGCTCGGCACAGGCACTTCGGGTTTTATGCGCCTCTACAATGACCGATTCGGTGCAATCCACATCCCGTTACCACCACGCGCTGATCAGGACGCCATTCTCAAAGGGCTCGGCGAAGAACTCTCCGACCTCAACGCCGCCATCGCCCGCACGGAGCGAGAGATCGCGCTGATGCAGGAATACCGGACACGGCTCACAGCTGACGTGGTTACAGGCAAGCTGGACGTGCGCCCCGCCGCCGCGAACCTATCGGAGGAAGCTGAGGGAACCGAAGAAACATTGGATACCACAACGGGAGATGAAGGGGAATCTACCGAAGAATTAGAAACAACGCTGCCATGACAGACAGCACAGCCGAGCAACCTTCGCCAGGCCAAACTTCTCAACAAATTTTGGAAGAAATTCTGAAAGCCGAGAAAGAAGGGACATTTGAAAAATCGCCCGAGCCTCCGCGGAGGCTGCCGACGATCACTGACCATCTCGTCGCGTTCATCGATATTCTCGGCTTCAGCAACAAGATCATCGCCGCAAAGACCGACGCGGACTTGAAAGAAATCTACGAGGAGGTGAGGACGGTGCAGCGCGAACTCGAAAAACCCTCTGCCGTTGAAGATCCGTTCGAGCAAGAAGACGTGAATCTGGATCACGGGAAGAAGGTGATCGCTCTCTCCGACGGCGTCGTGGTGGCTATCACTTCAGACTGCAAAGCCGGTCCGGTGATGACCCCATACGACCTCTTCATGCTGGAGATTTGGACCATCATCATCGCCCAAGCGCGATGTGTGTGTCGCGGTATCTTCCTTCGCGGCGGGATCGGGCGTGGAACGTTCTTTTTCGAGGACGACATCCTGCTTAGTCCGCCGCTCGTTACCGCTTATCGGCTTGAAACCAACTGCGCCGTGTATCCAGTGATCGTGGTGGAAGCGGAGACCGTGGACTTCCTATTTAATCAAAAAGGACGTTCTCGATATAAAGGCAACGCCGACCCGTCTCTGAAATATTTCCGACCATTCACGTCTCCAAAGTATCCCGATGCCAAGCTCTACATGCTCGACTACCTCCCAGTGACGCGTGACGAAGATCACGGCTGGATTTTCCGGGAGGACTACGACGAATATCGAAAGGCGAGTGGTGAAGAAAAAAGTGCAGTGCTCTACCGTCGCGACGTGAAAAATGCCGCTTGGTTTTTAGGGCATCACAAAAAAGCGGTGCTCGACGCGTATCAGGCGGCAGACCGACCAGAGGTAAAGGAAAAATACACCTGGCTGATGAACTACCACAACGAATGCGTCCCTGACTACGATCCGATCTTCGAGCAGCACCGAATCGAAATCCCAGTGGAAGCATGAGCACATACCCAAGAGGATCAGAATGGCGATTGTGGGACCTACATATCCACACACCGGCTTCCTACAATTTCAATGGTCAGCGATTCGTCACCATGACGGCGGCGGAAAAAAGTGCAGCGATCTCGCAAATCATCACCAATATCAACGAAAGCGAGGTAGCCGCCTACGCCATCAACGACTACTGGACTTTCGACGGGTATCTCGCACTTAGAAGTGCGCATGAAGCCGGTGAAACCATTCAGAAGACACTATTCCCGGCTATCGAGCTTCGCATCGAATCGGCATCCGAGGCTCGACTGAACATCCATGTGCTCTTCTCCGATAAACTGACCGTTCAACAGCTTCAGGACTTCAAAAGTCACCTAAAGCTAAAGGTGATAGACCGCTCACTTTCCGACGAAGCAATTCGGGATTTCGCCGGAGAACTCGATGGAGCAAAAGCCAAAATCCATGGGGCGCCGGACGGATACAAAGACGACCCAGCCGAACTCTTTCTGCTTGGCGCCAAGACGGCAGAAATAACCCAAGCCTCACTCAAGGCTGCTCTCGAGTGTATTCCCAGAGACCGCCGGTTGGTGATGGTTCCATACGACTCCTATGGCGGCATGGATGAGATCGAATGGGAAAGCCAGCCCGCAGAAAATCTATATTTCATGCGTCTCGTAGACGTCGTGGAGACTCGAAAGCAAAAAAACATCGATTTGTTTGCCTGCCGGAAGACGGAGGCTAACAAAGCGTTTATCGAAAACTTCCAAAAAACGATTGGTGGCCGAGCCAAACCCTGCGTCTCCGGCAGCGACGGCCACTCAATCGCTGCTTTTAAAGATTGGCGTGAGGAGACAAAGACCCGGAAAACATGGATTAAGGCGGACCCAACATTCGAAGGTCTGAGGCAGATTCTCTTTGAACCCACGGCACGAGTCCGTGTGCAAGAGACGAGCCCCAGTTTGGACTACACAAAGCCATATCTGAGTTCGATTTCCATCGCACAGGAATTCTCCCCTTTTCCCAGCGACCAAAGCTACGAAAACCCTCGCTTTGGCCAAAATCCAAAACTCGAATTGAATAGCGATCTCGCCTGCGTGATCGGGGGGCGAGGGACTGGAAAAAGCTGCTTGGTGGACTACCACGGCAAGGCATTCGGCACGGCGTCGAAATCCTCGTCCTACACTCCCAGCGAACACTTCGTCGTTGTCTTCAACAAAGACAGCACAAGCACTTCGACGCACCATGCAAAAGAGGGGGCCGAACTCCCCTTCGTTTACATCTCGCAAAATGAGGTAAAAGCAAAGGTTACGGCGGGCACGGTGGGCGACGAGATCAAGCAAATGCTCGGCGTCCGAGGCCTCTCCTTCGATAGAGATGTCGACTCTAAAATTCGAGACATCCTCTCCGAGGTCGAGAAACTCAAATCATGGTTCAAACAAACAGATGAAAAGGGCGAGGTGATTTACCTTCGTCCAAAAATCGAAGATCAGATCACCCGATACAAAAGCCTGCTCGACTCCATCACAACGGAGCAGAACAAGGAAAAGCTGGAACGCTTCACACTCAATGTCTCACGAGCAGCTGGAAACAGGGAGAAGGTTGCTCGCATGAACGAACTGAAAGAAGAGCTTACAAAGTTCAAAACTACATTTGACCCGAAGGCGTACGGTATCGACAAAACAATTCCGCCATTGGACGTTAAGCGCCAACTGGACGTCATCGACCACCTCGTGGGAAGCGCGACCAAAGACATCACTGCTTGCGAGGAAGACAATGCAAAGATTCGAGCCGACTTCTCCCGTGTTTATACTGGCGACCTCTCGGGGCTTTTGCAAAACGCCGAGGCATACCGCAGCGCCATCGAGAAGCTGAAGTCGACCCTCACTACCATTCAGGCGAAGCAGGTAGAACTGGACGCCGCGTTGGGAAAAAAGGCGACCATCTCAACATTGATCGCAGCCGAAATAACGAGGCAAAAAGAAGCTATCGATGCCCGATGGCAGGTCATTCAGCAAGGGCAGGCCGATTGGACGCCGGAGCAAAAAGAGCTGATGAAGCGAATTCTTGCGGATCGAAAAATCAACCTCGAAGGCCGTATCATTTTCGATCAGGCACGATTCCTCGAAAAGCTGAAGGAGGTTCTTAATCTCAGATCGTTTCGGACAACTTCTGAAAAAACCACGAACGAACGCATCAAAGAGTCCTTCAAGATAACCGACGCGACATCGTTTCTAGAATATATGTCGGAACGATTGAGCCAAGCTGAGGACGCGGAATATGTCTCTGGTGACATCGCATCCCTGTTCTACGACGTCGCACAACGCTCAACATTTCTCCGAGTCGAACCCGTGATTTCGTATGGGGGACGTCCTCTCGAACGTTTGTCAGTTGGACAGAAGGGCACGGTTTATCTGTGTTTAAAACTGGCAACTCAGGCGTTCACTCAACCGCTGATCTTCGACCAACCGGAAGACGACCTCGACAACGAGTTTATCATCGAGGAATTGGTCGAGATTTTCCGAGGTATCAAACAGTTCCGTCAGGTCATACTTGTGACCCACAACGCCAACCTCGTTGTCAACGCGGACGCGGAGCAGGTCATCGTCGCAGAGAACGACAGCGGAGTGCTCAAATACAGCTCCGGAAGTCTTGAGGCGGAGGTAACGAACAAGGCAGTTCGCCGAATTTTGGAAGGCGGTGACGACGCCTTCCGGAAACGTGAACTTCGCTACAACCTCAAATAGGAAGACCATATCGTGAACACGGACACAGCCGAAAAGGACTTCGAAGGTAAGGACGCCGAAGTATGAAAAAGGTTAAGTATCTTCCCAGTTCCCTGGATGCAGTAGAACACCTTCGATACGACGTAGACGCGATGAGCATCAAGTTCTACACGTTGCCTGACGCTCCGACCGGAATCTTTCATCCTAAATATTCAGAAAAATGTTACACCTTCGCTGCCGGAATTTCCGGCGACGGCGCAAACGACTATCTAGTCCTCATGGCCTTGAGGCCCGATTGGGAAACTACGGGTGACGGCAAGGTGCTCGACATCGACACTGCCGCATTCTGCTTCAAAGCAGATGACACCTCGGCTGCTCCAAGCGGGATTGCACTCTTTCATCAGTCCTTCGACGGGCGCACAACGCCACTAGTCGACTATGAAGCCTTCACTCTCGAAGAAACAGTCAACGACCTTCACAGCAAACTCATGCCGGGTAGCCTGCCTCTTTCGGCATCGCCTCCCATCTACATCAACGCGATGGCTCACAGCATTGCAAAGTTCAATGAACTGCTTAATCCTGAAATTTCGGTTTGGAAGGATTCCTTTTCAAAGCCAGACGAAACCTTCGATGCACTGTGGGCCTACTGTTCCGACAATGGCAGAGTAATTCCTAAAGACTGGAAAAGACTCTACGAGATGCTTGCCAACAAACGACAAAGCCCATCGGGAGGATGGGTCCCTTCATTGCCGCTAATCTTGGCGGCATGGGACACCGCTACCCCAATCGAAAAACAGATGCGTTTTAAGGAACATGTCGAATGGGCAGGCCACAATAGTCAAATTGATGAGATCGGACACTACCTTCGGTCCCTGTCCGAAGAAGATTGGTATCACTACGGCGAACTGTAACATGAGAACATCCGACACCACCGAGAAAGGCCTCGAAACTCTGATCATGAGCCACATGACCGGCACGAGCGGCCTTTCCTCGGGAACGCCGGGCACTGTGGCGGAAACCGCGCCCCTGACCAACGGCAGCGGCTGGTTTGCAGGCCAAGCCGCGTCGTATGATCGCGAGTTCGCGGTGGATGAAGAGCAACTCATTGCCTTCCTCCAGGCAACCCAACCGGAGGCGACGGCCAAGCTCGGCATCGGCGACTACAAAGACAAAAAGAACATCACCCGCCAGAAATTCCTCGCCCGACTGCAAGGGGAGATTTCGAGGCGCGGCACGATTGACGTGCTGCGGCACGGCATCAAGCACGGGGCATTGAGTTTTGATCTATTTTACGGCACGCCCTCGCCGGAGAACACCAAGGCGGTGCAGCGGCACGCGGCGAACCGGTTTAGCGTCACGCGCCAACTTGCCTACAGTCGCGAGGAGACCAAGCGGGCACTGGACCTGTGCGCGTTCATCAACGGGCTGCCGGTGATGACCTTCGAATTGAAAAACAGCCTCACCAAACAGACGGTCGAGGATGCCATCGAGCAATACAAACGCGACCGCGACCCACGCGAGAAGCTCTTCGAGTTTGGCCGCTGCGTGGTGCATTTCGCGGTGGACGACGCAAAGGTCGCCATGTGCACGGCTCTCAAGGGCACGAAGGGCATGGCCAAGGAGTCGTGGTTCCTGCCATTTGACCAAGGCTGGAACGACGGGGCCGGCAACCCGCCGAACCCGGACGGGCTGAAGACGGATTACCTGTGGAAACGCATCCTCACCCCGGAGGGACTCACGGATATTCTGGAAAACTACGCGCAGATCGTGGAGGAGGAGAACCCCAAGACGGGGAAAAAGAAGCAGGTCCAAATTTTCCCGCGCTATCACCAACTCGACGTGGTGCGGAAACTTCTCGCCGACGTGCGTGAGACCGGCGCAGGCCAACGTTACCTCATCCAGCATTCAGCGGGCAGCGGCAAGTCGAACTCCATCGCACGGCTGGCCCATCAGCTCATCAGCGCACGGAAGGACGGCAAGGAAGTGTTCGACTCGATCATCGTCGTCACCGACCGGCGCATCCTCGATAAACAAATCCGCGAGACGATCAAGGGCTTTGCCCAGGTCGGCAGCATCATCGGCGCGGTGAAGGAGGGCGCGGGCGTGTCGAAGACGGAGCAGCTCTCGAAGTTCCTCAAGGACGGGAAGAAGATCATCATTTCCACGGTGCAAACCTTCCCCTTCGTGCTCGACAGCATCGGCGCGGAACATCGCGGCGGAAACTTCGCCATCATCATCGACGAGGCGCACAGCAGCCAGGGCGGACGCACGGCGGCGGCCATCAGCGCGGCGCTGGGCGAGACCGCCGAATCCGAGGAGGAGACGAGCGAGGACAAAATCAACCGCATCATCGGGCAACGGAAAATGCTGCCCAACGCCAGCTACTTCGCATTCACCGCCACACCGAAGAACAAGACGCTGGAAATGTTCGGCATCGCCTACCCGGAGGGAGGCGAGGTGAAACACCGGCCCTTTCACGGCTACACAATGAAACAGGCCATTCAGGAGGGTTTCATTCTCGATGTGCTGAAACGTTACACGCCCGTGGACAGCTACTATCGGCTCGCCAAAACTGTCGAAGGTGACCCCGAGTATGACGTAAAGAAGGCCCGTAAAAAACTGCGCCTCTATGTCGAGAGCCATAGCAAGGCCATCCGCGACAAAGCGGAAATCATGGTGGACCATTTCCTCGAACAGGTCATCGGCCAAAACAAGATCGGCGGACAGGCGCGGGCGATGGTCGTCACCGGCAGTATTCAACGGGCCATAGAGTATTGGGTGGCCTTCACTGCCTACCTCAAAGAAATCAAAAGCCCCTACCAGGCCATCGTCGCCTTTTCCGGTGAGCCGGAATACAAGGGCGAGAAGGTCAGCGAGGCGAAGCTGAACGGATTTTCGAGCAACGACATCGCGGACAAGATTCAGGAAGACCCGTATCGATTTCTCATCTGTGCCGATAAATTCCAGACCGGCTACGACGAACCCCTGCTGCACACGATGTATGTGGACAAGGCGCTCAGCGGCATCAAAGCCGTTCAGACGCTCTCCCGCCTGAACCGGGCGCACCCGAAAAAACACGACGTGTTCGTCCTCGATTTTCAGAACGACACCGAGACCATCGAGAAATCCTTCGCCGACTACTACCGCACCACGATCCTCAGCAAGGAAACGGACGCCAACAAACTCCACACCCTCAAGGATGAACTGGACGGGTATCAGGTCTATTCGCCGGAGCAGGTGAACGAATTCGTGAAGCTCTACCTCGACGGGCAAATTGTGGACAAGGTTCATCCCATCCTCGACGCCTGCGTGGCCGTCTATGTAAACGACCTGGACGAGGACAAGCAGGTGGATTTCAAGGGCAAGGCCAAAGCCTTCGCCCGCACCTATGACTTCCTCGCGACCATCCTGCCGTATGGCGTGCAGGAGTGGGAAAAACTTTCGATCTTCCTGAATTTCCTCATCCCGAAGCTGCCCGCGCCCAAGGAGGAAGACCTTGCTAAAGGAATCCTCGAAGCCATCGACATGGATAGCTACCGCGCCGAAAAAAAGGCGACGCTGGCCATCGCATTGCCGGATACCGACGCCGAGATCGAACCCGTGCCAACGTCCGGCGGCGGACGTAAGCCCGAACCCGAGTTGGACAAGCTCTCGAACATCATCAAGGCATTCAACGACCAGTTCGGCGGTCTGTTCAACGACCCTAACGCCGTGGAAAAGCGCATCATCGAAGTGATCCCGCCCAAGGTGTCAGCCGACCCGGCCTATCAGAACGCCAGACAAAATTCCGACCGGCAGAACGCCCGTATCGAACACGACAAGGCGCTCAAACGCGTAATCACGGCCATGTTCAAAGACGACGCGCAGCTCTTCAAACAATTCCAAGACAACGACTCCTTCCGGCGCTGGCTGACAGACACGATTTTCGGAATTACCTACGAGGAATAAATCGTGGCAGGAGAAGAATGAGTGGAAAACCGGCGTCAATCATTGTAAGCTCACATCATGAACAATACCGCGTTCGGTTCCTATCTCCGCCAGATTAGGGAGGAAAAAGACATCTCATTGAGAGAACTCGCCAAAAGGATTGGTGTATCCGGAGCATTCCTGTCCGACATCGAACTCGGTCGCCGATTCCCATCGGCAGACAAAATCGAACTCCTTGCCAAAGAAATCGGTATCCCCGTGGAGGATTTGCAAAAATACGATTTCCGCGACGAGGCGGAGGAAATAAGAAAAATGATGTTCTCCGACCCCCAAGCCGGAATGGCCTTCAGAACCCTCAAGACCAAAATCCAAGGCGGTACTTCGATCGATAAAATTCGAGAACACCTCGACGAAGACATCAAATGAAGGAGTTCCACACCAAGGACGGACCGTATCCCCTCCGGCTGCTCTACGAGACACGGGAGATCGATGACATCTGCTTGGACGCGCTGAAGCAGTCCAAGCTCCTCCCAAGCGAGCCCGAGCCAATTAAGATCGACCTCTTCCTCGAAAAATACTTCGAGGTCCCGTTGATCTACGAGGACTTGGGGGAGGGAATCATGGGATCGACGGTGTTCAACTCAAAGGGAGCCGTAACCGGATTCACCATCGCACCATGGATCGAGGAAGAAGGAACCGCCGCCGCTGAACGTCGGGTGAGATCAACATTGGCGCACGAAGGGGGACACGGCCTCCTCCACCCGAAACTTTTCATCGCTGACCAAACCGCCGACCTTTTCAACCACTCTTCCGGGAACCACTGCCCCCGGAATTTTTTATGTCGCAGCACCGACATTTCCCCAAGTCCCGGTGCTACCCCAAAATACGATGGGCGGTGGTGGGAATGGCAGGCGAACCGAGCCATCGGCGGCCTCCTCCTTCCGCGTCCGACCGTAAGAAAGCTAGTCACCCCATACCTAGAGGAGTCCACCTTCGGACAGCGTCTCAGGGAAACCCAAAGATCCAAAGTCGAAAAAGAGGTCGCCGAGACCTTTGACGTGAACCCAGTCGTCGCCCGAATCCGGCTGGAAGAAATGTTTCCAACGGAAAAGCACCCTTCCTTGTAAAATATCGTTGACTGTAAGCTGTCGAAGCTTACAGTCAACGATATGCAAGGCAACCGATTTCAAATTCTATCTCTGGACGGCGGTGGGCTGAAGGGGCTCTTTACCGCGTCCTTTCTGGCCCATTGGGAAAAAGAACGAGGGACAAGGGTCATCGACCATTTCGACCTGATCTCTGGCACCAGCACTGGCGGAATCATCGCCATCGGCCTCGGCCTCGGCTTCTCAGCCGAACAGATTAAAGACCTCTACCTCAACAAGGCGGACCAAATCTTTCCGCCTAAGCACTTCGCCAACGCCAAACACTGGCTGGCGGTCAAGCATTCGGGTGCCGGTCTGCGGGCGGCACTCCAGGAGCTGCTCGGCGAACGAAAGTTCGGCGAAAGTGAAAAACGACTCCTCATTCCCGCCTACGACCCTGCCTTCCGCGGGGTCCACATCTTCAAAACGTCGCACCACAAACGCCTGCAGACCGACTACAAGCAAAGCGCCGTTCATGTCGCGATGGCAACCAGTGCCGCCCCGACCTACCTTCCCCCCGAGGTCACCGAGTCCGGCCTGCAACTCCTTGACGGCGGCGTCTGGGCGAACAATCCCATCATGATTGCGGTGGCCGAAGCGTTGGGATACCTCGAAAAACCCCAGAGCGAGATCACCGCGCTCCGCATAGGCACCACCGAGGAAGTCATCTCTCTAAAGGATCTCCAGACCATGGGAGGAAAGTTGCAAATGGCGGCTCCAGTCATCGACTTCATGATGAGAGGCCAGTCGCAGTCGGCTTCTGGGATGGTGCAACACCTTCTCGGAAAAGACCGCTTTTTCGAGGTGAACCCCAAAACCGCCCCGGGAGATTTCCACCTCGATAAACTCAGCAAGGAACTCCTCGCTATGGGCGAGGCCGAATGGCGTCACGCCTCCTCCGAACTCTTTGACCGGGGATTCTTCGATCATCAGGCGGCTCCCTTCGAGCCCTGTCACAAACTCAACTAATTAACCCAACCAACAAAACCCAAACGACCATGAAGACGAAAGATCAGATCATCGAGGCCCTCGTGGCCGCTTTGGAAATTCCACCCAGTGCCTACGACAAGGCCCACGACCGATACAAGGACTTGGGCGACTGGTTCTGCGAAGGTTCGCTGAAAGCCAACAAGCCAAGAATTTACGCCCAGGGGTCCTTCCGCCTCGGGACTGTCATCCGCCCCCTTCACGATGGCGAATCCTACGACCTGGATGTCGGCTGCCGTCTTGAGGCTGGCATCAGCAAGCACACCCATACTCAGGAGAATTTGAAGACGCTCGTCGGTGACGAACTCGAAGCCTACCGGAAGGCCCGGCAAATCAAGAAGGAGCTCGAAGAAAAGCACCGTTGCTGGTGCCTCGAATATGCGGACGAACTCCGGTTCTCGGAGGACATCGTTCCCTCCATTCCCGAGGAAATGACCAAGCAGGCCTCACTCGCTGAGGCGATGGTCAAACATGGCCTCGCTCGTGGGCTCGCCGAAAACGTGTCTCACCACTCCGGGAATATCACCGACAATCGTCAGGCCAACTACCGCTACATCGATCCCGACTGGCGAATCTCCAACTCAGAAGGCTATGCCAAGTGGTTTGAATCCCGCATGGAAATCGCAACCGGGCTCGTGGAGAAAGTCGCCATGATGGCGAAGCAGGCCAAAGTGGAAAAACTCCCCGCTTGGAAATGGAAAACGCCACTTCAAAAAGTCATCCAACTTTTGAAGCGGCACCGGGATTCGATGTTCGCCAAGAACCCCGACTCCAAACCCATTTCCATCATCATCACGACACTGGCGGCTGCTGCCTACCGGGGTGAGGACAACACCACCTCAGCGCTGGAGCGCATCCTTGCCGACATGGATCGCTACATCCTTCCGACAATCCCCCGTGTCCCCAATCCAGTGAACCCAAATGAAGACTTCGCGGACAAATGGCACGAGCCGAAATACGCCCACCTCAACTTGGAAGGAAACTTCCACGGTTGGCTCAAGCAGGCCCGAGCAGACTTCCAGAACACCGAAAAACTCAACACAGAAGAACTGATACAAAAGTTCACCGTTCAAAAGTTTGGGCTGCGTATTCCACAGGACTTGAGAGAACCGTTTTTTGATTTACGCGGCCAAGCGCAGGCCCTCGGCACGATCAAGATCGAGACGATGGGAGAGGAATTTCGCGAGGTCACAGGTATTTGAGCCATCGAAGAGAAATTCGGGGAGACAATGACGCAGGGCCATGGCAACGATTTGTTCGGAAGGGGGAATTCCCGGTCGGATGGTGCGGATCCAAGAGCCGAAGTGACTCCAAACGAGTCGCGGATGAAGGACGGAAAGGATCTGGAGCAGACCTTGAGCGATGACGCCGGTTTGGAGATGACAATGGTAGGCGCGGATTTTGCGTCGGACCTGCTGGCGATAGAGATCGCTTTTGTGGTGGAGATGCTGGTTGCCGGAACGCCGGGAAATGGGCGACATGGCCTTCATCCAAAAATGATACCGATAAGTGCCGACGGTATGGACGGCTTGTTTGAAGGAGACTTCGATTTTGAAGCGCGCGCCATAAAGGGAGATGATCTCCAGCGGGTGGAGGGAGAGGTCGGTGGAGAGAAAAACCCTGCAACCTCGGTGCGGATGGATGACGGCGACGAAGCGTACGAGGCAACCGACGGGACGCCAGAGCAGGTCAATGCTGCGATAGGCGAGATCCACCCCGTTTTCCCCATAGACAGGACTGGGTGCCTTGGTGAAAGCCTCAGTGTCCTTAAATAAGGTGTTGAGGCGAATCTTGGAACCGTAGCAGCGCGGGCGCCCACGTCGGCGCTTGTCTGGTGAAGGGGCCGGTTCATAAGCCACGGCACTGGATTTGAGGGCGGTGACAAGGTGGTTGCCGCCGCGCAGGAGCGGGAGAATGATTTTTGCGGTGGCGTAGTAGGCGTCGCCAACCAGAATGCAGGGCCGTGCCACACCGAGTTCCTTGAAAAGGAGGATGAGTTTGTCCATGAGGGTGCGCTTGTCGCGGTTGGTAAAGACGACTCCCTCATGGATGCGGCAAGCCAGAGGCAGGGCGAAGAAGCTCTCTGCCGCCTTAACCACGACAGCGAGGGCCTGGCAGGAGTGCCCGAAGATGTATTCGGGCTTGGAGTTATTTTGCGACTCCTGGTGGAGCTTCTTGACCGCCGGCATTTTGCGTCCGGCTTTGGGAGCTTTGATGCCGTCGGCAAGCAGGACGATGCGTCCGTTGACGGTGAGCAGAAGGGGGTCCAAGACGCGGAGAACCAGACACGTCCATAGGGAAGTGAGCCGGGAGAGGTCAACGGCCGGACTGTGGAAGAAATCCAAGATCCTGTCGTAGAAGGAGTGCTGGAGTCCGAGTGCCCGCACGAAACTTGTGACGCCCCGCAAATCCTCGCGCACGCAGAAGGCCGCGAGCGCGGCGGAAAACCAGAGAAATGTGCGGGTGCGGCCAAACGCGGGGCGAAGGGAACAAACGAGGTTCCACCAGGTGATCCAAAGGGTCATGAGAAGAATTTTTGAATTGTGAAATATTTTTGTTGACAGGTAGCATTTATATGCTACCTTATTAGCGCGAAAAAGCAACAAAATCATGTCAAAAAAAATCACCCAACTGCAGGCACGCATCGAACGGATCAAACAAGAGCTGATGGTGCTCGGCCCCATGCGCCCGGGAAGCCTCAGCCGCCAATACCGGGACCCGGAAACCAAAGGGCGGGCGTTCCACCAGATCAGCTATACGCACAAGGGGCGCGGACGCTCGGAATATGTCCGCCCGGAAAACCTCGCGCAGATCCGCCGCGAAACGGCCAACTTCAGGCGATTCCGCAAGCTGACAGAGCAGTGGGTGGACTTATCGCTGAAGGCGTCGCAACTACGCGCAAAAAATGGCGAGACTCCGAATTGATGCGTGCCGGAGAAAACGGTTCTCTCAAGCACAGGACGAAATCGCCAAAATTCTCCCGCTCCTATCGTCCAAACCCGCAGACTACCAGAACATCCAGATCATTACTGAAAAACCAGCTCGTCCATGGTGTATGTGATGCCCTATGCAGTCGCCATTCCGGGGCTGGACGAGTTCCTTAACGATCAGCCATTCATCTCGATTCAGCCATCGAACGGAAATCCCCTTCTCTTGGAAGGGGATTTTCAGTTTTGCGCCGAGCATGAGGGACACCCCCGAATCAACGACACCTACAATCTTCAAATCTCCATTCCCCGAGACTTCCCCCGTCGAACTCCAACGGTCACCGAGATAGGCGGCAGAATTCCCCGCGTGGATGATTTTCACGTAAATGGCAACGGAACCCTGTGCCTCGGCTCACGAATTCGACTCATGGCTCGGCTACAGGCAGAACCGACCATCCAAGGGTTCAGCAAAAACTGCATCGTTCCCTACCTGTATGCGATGAGCCTAAAGCTCACACACGGCCAGGATTTTATCTTTGGTGAGCTCCGTCATGGCGTCCACGGTGAACTCGACGACTACAAAGAACTCCTCGGCCTCAAGCGTAATGACCGGGTCGTTCCAGCCCTCCTTTGCCTGCTCAAAAAAAAGCGCCTCGCCAATAAAATGCCCTGTCCTTGCGGCTGCAAAAAGAGACTGGGAAAGTGCGATCTCAACGTCACCGTCAGAAAGTTTCGATCCATTCTACCAAAAGCCTGGCTCCGCGAAGTCGTCACCGGAAAACGGTGACGAGTACATTCTTGCGCTCACGCTAGCGAAGAATCCACGCTGCCCGGCAGATTTTGCAAATCAGACGGGGCACGATTTGATGTTGAGGGGGAGGGAGAAGGCGGCGCGAATTTGAACGGGCTTTCGCCCATTCGTTTTCCGGTTCCGACAATTGTTTGGCCGAGGCGAATGGAACAAGAAGAAACAGATCTGATCGAATTCGAATTGCGCCAAGAGCCAGAGCTTGTCCGCCAGAAGGAAAAGTCTCAGCCGTTTTTGTTCGCGCACCAGCGAGACGCATTTCGTGAGTTGCAGCGGACGGCGTTGGCCTTTTCGCAAACCAAATGGTGGGATTTGTCGATCCGACCGCGGTTTGATCGCCTGCTCGTCGCCCCGACAGGGACCGGGAAAACTCATCTCGTTCAAGCCCTGGCCGAATTCCTCAAATGGCCGTTCTTGTCGATTTCGGCCTCAAATTGGGTTCTTTTCGGCTGTCCGGATCGGGGAGGGAAACAAACATGGCCTCTCATTGCGTCCTGGTTGGCAGGCGGAAACTCGTTCCGGCTTCTGTTTCTCGACGAACTCGACAAGGTTTCTGGCGACGACACTTGGTCGCGTCACCTTCGGACCGAGCTCTACAATCTCCTAGATCGCACGATTCCGCCGGGGTTGCAATTTGATGGAAGCGGCGATGGGGAAGAGCACGTCATTGACGCCCCCAAAATAAGGCGGACCAAATCCCTCTACACACTGCGATTTCGGACCCTGATCCTTGGAGGCGCAGCATTTCAGGACGCTTGGGAAGAGCGGAGAGTCAAACGCGCAGGATTTCACTTGGTTGACGATCCTGGCGAACCGCCTACCCATGATGACCTGACTTCGCACTTGCCGAGAGAATTGCTCAATCGGTTTGGGCCGCTTGTCGTGATGCGCCCGCTTGCCGAATCCGACTACGAGAAACTGCTTGCCGAGGCTGTTCGGTGCATTCCTGACGGTCTACGAGAGAACTTTCTGAGGATTGGGCGAAAGGCTGCCCCTGCAGCCTGCCGGGATGGAAAGGGAGCGCGTTTTATTGAAGAGGTCCTGACAAATGCGTTGATAGATACGCTTCCGCGAAAGCTTCAGGAAAAGAGGCAAAAGTCGGTCCGCCTTTCGGCGGGCTGACTTTCCCATGCAGCAACTCAGGGCGTGGGGGTGAAATCAATGCCCTCGATGTCATCAGCCTCGCCATCGTTGGACTGGCAATCGCGCCTTTCGTCATTCGGGCGGTAGCCCTCGCGATCTGGCAGGTCGTTGAAACCCCTTATCGAATCGTGATGATCGTGATTTACGGGCTGGCGTATGTCCTCATCTCAATCTGGGAGGCGGTAGTCTGGCTCGCGAAATTCCTCAAGAGGATTTGGATTTGGCTCTTCCGCCGGTAGTCCCGGCATTTCTTCAAATTCATTTTTATCGGAACTCGATTTGGCTCGCGCCGACCAATAGAGGCCTGCAATTCGCCACGAAAATCGGCGCGAGTCTTCGTCCACAAAATTTCTTCACATGACAAAATTTTCGCCCCTCCCGCTCCGTGTCGTTATTAATCGTGTTGGCGAGCCGACGCCAGCCCAGTACAGCGCGTCACGAACTCCGGTGGATTCTGCCGAGGCCGCGTATCGGTTTTGGCTGGATGTCGTCGCGTCCGCGCCAGATTTCGAGCCAGAAAAGGAGCATCTTGTCGCCATCCTCCTTGATACCAAGCTTCGACCGATGGCATTTCATCTCGTATCAACGGGATCGCTTAACGAGACCATAGCCCATCCACGGGAGATTTTTCGGCCCGCGATCATTCTCGCGGCATACGGCGTCATCTTGGCCCACAATCATCCCTCTGGAGATTCCGCTCCCAGCCAAGCCGATCATAGGATGACCCGCCAAATGTCCGAAGCGGCGCGGCTCTTGCAGATACAGTTGCTGGACCACGTGGTTACCGGCGACGCGGAAGGAGGACGGCAGCCCTATTTCAGTTTCCGGGAGGCAAGGTGCTTGTGAGGGTGCATGAGGCCCCGCCGCGGTGCGCTCCTGTCTCGATGAAACCCGCTCGGAGGATGAGGGTCTGTCGAAAACAATCCAAGCGTCAGCGGCTCATCGCCGAACTTGCCTCGATTCAGCGGGTGGGGGAAGACAGGCCAAGTTGGTTCAGCAAGTCCGACTATGACCGGCTGGCGCGGGAATTTGCCGCGAAATCAGCGGAATTGGTCGCCCTCCAAATCGCAGCATACCGGCGCCGGCTGGAGGGGAAGAAAACTCTTTAGCATACCTTTTTTAGCATACCTCGGCTTTTGCAATTCCTTCACTCATCCGCAAACCCTGATAAACACAGGGTTTGAAGTGGTCGGGCCGGCGGGATTCGAACCCGCGGCCTCCTCGTCCCGAACGAGGCGCTCTACCAAGCTGAGCCACGGCCCGACAATGTTTTACAGAGGAGAATGTGTTCCATGAGATCCCGAGCGGCCTTGCAAAACCTCCATGGACGGCAGCTATTTTGAGCTGAAACGGCCAAATCTGCCACAGGGAAGTGTTACAGTGCAAGGGGCCTCAGGGCACCTCATGGTATGGCGGCGACTATTGCCGGGGTTCATCACCGGGTCAAGTCTTTTGATTCCATGTAAACGGGAATCTCAAGAATTCCGCGTGCGGCAGCAATGGGAGGGAAGGCACCGCTCGTGAGTTTTCTGGACATCAAAATCTGTGGGAGGTTTTAATGGTGCGGATGTTGGAAGGCCTTTTGATTGAGAAGTTGGAGAGTTGTTTTTCGAATGGGGCCCAAGGCAGGCAGGGAACTTTTTTATGAGCACATTCTCGCCCGATAAAAAACTGGCAGGGATTTTGACCCCCGTGAGTGCGTTGCGCGGCGAGGAAGATCTTGGGGTGGGTGACACGGCGGCCCTTGTCGAGTTTGCCGGCTGGGCGGCACAGAAGGGGTTTGGAATGGTTCAAATCCTTCCCGTCAATGAAACCGGCAACGACCACAGCCCCTACAACATTCTCAGTTCGATGGCGTTTGACCCCCTGACGATCACGGCCTCGCCAAAGTGGCTGCCGGAAATATCGAGGGAGGCCTATGAGGAAATCACGGGGCGGCACGATCTGAAAGCCCTGCGGGCCGGAGGCGCAAAATACGCTGCGGTCAAGGCACTCAAACTCGAACTTCTGAAGACGGCCTTCCGGGTTTTTCGAAGTCGGAAGGCCGACCCGATCCGTCGGCGCGCGTATGCAAAATTCGAGCGGAACGAAGCCGACTGGCTCGAACCCTATGCGCTTTTTCGCGCCCTTGCGGAATGGAATGGCGACGAAGTCCCAACGAACTGGCCGGAGGAGCACAGGAATCCCTCCGCCGCACAGGAATGGGTCACTTCGCTGACTCCGCCCCGGAAAAAGTCGTTTGAGGATCTCGTGCGGTTTTATTCCTACGTCCAGTGGATCGCAAAGTTGCAATGGAAGACGGTCCGGGCGGCCTTTGACAAGCTGGGCCTGGCACTCGTGGGGGATATCCCCGTGGGGGTGAGCCTGCAGAGCGCGGATGTCTGGCGCGCACCCGGGATTTTTGATCTCACCCGTTCCAGCGGCGCGCCTCCGGAGAAAATTTTCAAGAGCGATCCCTTCACGGAAAAGTGGGGGCAGAACTGGGGGTTTCCCCTCTACGATTGGGAGGCGATGTCGCACGACAATTTTGCGTGGTGGCGTCGCCGTCTGGGGGCCGCCTGCGAGGTCTTCCATTTTCTCCGGGTGGATCACGCGCTTGGGTTCTTCCGGATTTACAGCTTCCCGTGGCGTCCGGAGGAGAATGCCCTCTTCACGGAACTCACCCCCGAAGAGGCGGCGGCTCGTGCGGGGGGACGCCTCCCGGGCTTTGTCGCGCACGACGACAGCACGGAGGAAAATCGCGAGCGGAACCGTTTTCAGGGGGAGATGCTTTTCCGGGTTTTTCTCGGGGAAACAGGCTCTCACCGGCTCATTGCCGAGGATCTCGGCGAAGTGGCACCCTATGTCCGCCCCACGCTGGCGGCACTGGAAATCCCGGGGTTCAAGATTCCGCAGTGGGAGCGGACGCCGGATGGGAAAATGATTCCCGGCAGCGAATACCAACGCCTCAGCCTGGCCACGTTTGCAACGCATGACCATCCGCCCGTCTGCCAGATGTGGAAGGATTTGTTGGCGGATTGCTCGGACCCCGCAAGGCGGGAGGCGGCAGAGGACGCGATGAAGGAATTGCTGAAGTTCTGTGGCCGCGAAGACATTGCCATTCCCCAATCCTACACGCGGGAAATTCGCGAGGCACTGATCGGAGGTCTTTTTTCCTGCAACTCCTGGATGGTTGTCCACCAGATCACCGATCTCTTCGGACTTGCCGATCGGTTTAATATCCCCGGAGCCGTGGGGGATGCCAACTGGACGACCCGCCTTGCCGGACGGCCCTCCGACTGGGAGAACCTTCATGCGGAGGCCGTCGAGTTCGTGACGAACGCTCTGAGCCAATCCGGGCGTTCCTCGCGTCGGTCATCCTGAAAATTCCGGCACTTCATGTCCTCGTTGAGAGTCAGCAATTCCGCAAACGAAATGGTGGGTGCCTGCGCGCGGCCCGGCTCGTTTCGTCCCGGTCGGTATCTTCGACAGATGCTGGCCACCGCATATTTTTTTCTGGTTGCGATCATGGCCTCGCCGATTTTCTGGTTGCTGCACAAGCTCGCCGGGAGGCGCATCGCGATGCAGACCGGACAAAAAATGATTCGCAAGCTGTTCCGCAGTCATATTGCCGTGATGAAAGGACTCGGCATGCTCCGGTTGGAGATCCAGGGGATGGAGGGGCTGAGGGATTTGCGCGGCACGATCATTGTCTCGAATCATCCCAGCCTGTTCGACGCCGTGCTTCTGATTGGAAATTTACCGCCCTCCGCCTGCGTGATGCGGGCGGACCTTCTCCGGAATCCCGCCATGTGCGGAGGAGCCCTGCTGGCCGGTTATGTGACAAATGACTCCGGTCCCGCATTTGTCCGCCAGGGCATCGAGAAGATTCGATCGGGTGACAACCTTCTGATTTTTCCGGAAGGCACGCGAACGGAGAACCCGCCGCTCAACCCCTTCAAACATGGTTTTGCGATGGTGGCCACGCACTCCCGGGCGGCGGTGCAGACGGTTCTGATCGAATACGGGGGGACGCATCTCGCCAAAGGGGTGTCGTTATTTGCCCCTGCGGATGTGCCTTTGCATTTTCGTCTGCGGGTGGGCGAGCGGTTTCAGGCTCTTCCCGACGAAACGCCCCGGGCGTTCAGTCGGCGCATGGAAACCTGGTTTCGGGAGGCACTGGAGACGTCTGAAGCGAGGCACTGATGGGATCCTGCCTTGTCATTCTTCCGAGCTACAACAGCGGGGACCAACTCCCGCGGACGATGCAGGCCGCGCGGAGGTATTGCGATCCGGTTTGGGCGGTTGTGGACGGCAGCACGGACGACAGCGGGAAAAGGGCCCGTCTCCTGGGCACTGAAGGCTTTCGGGTGATTTCCCTGGGAAAAAATTCCGGCAAGGGAGGGGCTGTGCTTGTGGCGTTTCAGGAAGCTCGGGCTGCGGGATTTTCCCATGCCATCGTGATGGACGCCGACGGACAACATCCGTCCGAAGCGATCCCGGAATTCCTCGAACTCAGCCGCGCGAATCCCCGCCACCTTATTGCCGGGGTGCCGGTTTTCGGAGCCGATGCTCCGCCCGAACGGGTCAAGGGCCGGCGGATCGGAAATTTTTTTGCCGGGCTGGAGACCTGGGGGCTTGGCGCGAAGGATTCCCTGTTCGGATTCCGGCTCTATCCGATCACGCCCTCCTTGCAGATCCTCGAGTCCACGAAAACCGCCCGGCGCTTTGATTTTGACACGGTTCTTGCCGTTCGACTTCTCTGGGCGGGAGTGCCGGTGATCAATGTGTCCGTGCCGGTTCGCTATCCTCCGCGTGCCGAGGGGGGTGTCACCCATTTTCGTTATGTGCGGGACAACCTTCTTTTGACCCGCGTCCATGTGCGCTTGTGTTTGGAGATGCTTCGGAATATTCCACGACTTCTCACGCTCCGATGTCATTGAGAACGCGCAATCAGATCCTTTTGGCAAGGCGGCTGGCCCTGGCGTCCGCCGTGTTGCTGCGCGGACGCGCCCGGGTGGTGGCCTGGACCCTTCAGGAAATCCTGCGCCTCGGTCCCACCCTGCTCCGCAACAGCAGCCTCAACGGTCCGGTTGCCCATCGGTTCCAGACGGGCGAAAAGGAGGTTTGGCTGACCATTGATGACGGACCGGATCCCGAGCAGACTCCCAGGCTGTTGGAAATCCTGGCTGCGGGGAATGCGCGGGCGTCGTTTTTTGTCGTCGGACGCAAGGTCGAGTGGAACCGTGCGTTGTGTCGCCGGATTGTGGAGGAAGGTCACACGCTGGAGAATCATTCCCACACGCATCCCTCCGGGCTCTTTTGGGCGATGCCGTGTTGTGCGATCCGCGAGGAAATCGTACGCTGCAACCATGCAATCCGCGTGGCCACCGGGAGGGATCCCGCCTGGTTCCGCTCGCCGGTCGGGCTGACGAATTCCTGTGTCCATCCTGTGGCGGCCCGTGCGTGGCTCCGGGTGGCGGGCTGGTCGGCATCCGGTCTGGATGGGTTGCCGGGGGCGGAGCCCCGGAGTGTGGTGGATCGGCTTCTGGGTGGCCTGGAACCGGGAGCGATCCTGCTTCTGCACGAAGGGCCCGGACGGCGGAGCATTGAGACATTGCGACTTCTTCTGGAAGAACTGTCAGACCGGGGCTTTCGATGCGTTCTTCCCCGTGGAGCAGACGTGGAATGATGCCCCGCTCCGAGAAATCCCACACCGAGCGGATGGCCTATCGTCTCGGATACACGCGCAGCGCATTCTCATTTCTTCAAAGTCTCTCAGGGATTGTCGGACGGGCTGGCAGCGCAATGATCGGGAGGCTGCTCGCCCGTGCCTATTGCGCGACACAGCCGGGAATTGTCGCGGTCGTCGCCCGCAATCTCGAACTCCTCGGGCATCCCGCCCCACAACGCTCTGCCCCCAGGGTTTTTGAAAACTTTGCCAAAACACTGGCCGATTATTTTTATCTGGCCGGAAAGTCCCGTGAGGAAGCCGCGGCACATGCGGATCTTGAGGGGACGTTTCCGGAGATTCCCGCAGGGTGCGGGGCCGTGCTGGCGACAGGACATTTTGGTTTTTTTGAATACGGAGCCCTGTGGCTTGGAAGGCAAGGGATTCCGGTCAGCGTGGTGACGGATGCCGAGCCCAGCGAGAGCCTGACACGTTGGCGCGCGGATTACCGTCTGCGTTGGGGAGCGGAGACCATTGAACTCGGCAATGACGCATTTTCCTCCCTTCGTGCGGTGGCCGCCCTCCGGGCGGGCCGCATGACGGCCATGCTGGTGGACCGTCCGGTTGGAGACCGTTCGATGGAGATCGCGGTTCCCGGAGGCCGGGTGGCATTCTCCCTGGGGCCCGCGCTTCTCTCCTGGATGGTGGGGTGTCCCATTTTGCCAGCGACGGTGCGGCGAACACCGGAAGGGCGGTATGTCTTGAGCACGAATCCGCTGGTAACCGCTGATCGCAGCCTGCCGCGTGAGGAGGCACTGGCGGATTGCACACGACGCGTGGCGGAAGCCTTGATCCGCGATTTCCGGAAAGACCCGTTACAGTGGTATCATTTTGTCCCCCTTGCCCCATGAAATCCGTCCTCGCCGCCCTTCTCTTTTGCACGGCCAGCGTGCTGGGTCAGCCACTCAGCGAAGCCGACACAAACGCCCTGCTCGCCCGCATTGCCGAGTCGCGTTCCGGGCATTCAGTGCAGGCGGAGTTTGTCGAGAAGCGAACCCTCCCGATGTGGAGCGAACCGGTTGTGGAGAAGGGAACGATTGCCTTTGAACCGCCGGACCGGTTCCTGCGGAAAACCAGGAACCTCAGTCTCTGCGATGGACGGTTTCTCTGGATGTATTACCCGGAATTCCGACAGGTCGAGAAGTATCCGCTGAACGCCCGCGGGCCCGGACAGCTCTTTTCCGCACTCGGGCAGGCACTCCAATTCCGGAACATCGCCGAAAATTTTCAAGTCTCCGCGAGCAAGTTGCCCGACGGGTATCGCCTGGAGTTGATTCCGCGTTCCGGCGGTCTGCGGAGGTTGCTCCAGAGCATCACCCTCGAGTTGGATGCCTCGCTCAGGCTCCGCTCCTCAAACCTCATGGGGCGGCAGGGGGACCGACTCGAGACCAGCTACACGAACGAGAGAATTCTCCCGCCCGGCTCCATGGATTTTACCTTCACGCCGCCTCCGTCCGCCACCGTGGTGATGCCGCTCGGTGGGGAGTAGCTCACGGGCGCACGAACTCGCCCGCAGGCGGATTTTATTTTTGCGGGGTTCCCCCAAGCACGAGGCGTTTTGCCAGCAACCCCTCAAGGTAATCCCGGAGTGCCGGATCGGCAATCTTCTGCAACAGCGCATTGAAGAAGCCGTTGACGATGAGCCGACAGCCGGTCTCCCGGGGAATCCCCCGGGCTTGCAGGTAAAACAATTCCTCGTTGCTGATCGGCCCGTTCGTGGCACCGTGCGAGCACCGAACCTCGTCATTGAGAATTTCCAAACCGGGCATCGAGTTCGGATCGGCTTCATCGCTGAGGATGAGGTTGCGCACCTTTTGGTAGGCGTCGGTTCCGTGGGCTCCGGGCTGGACTTTGATGAGCCCGGAAAAAATCGTGCGAGAGGCGTCATCCAGCGCATTCAAATAAAGGAGGTCGCTTGTCGCATTCGGCGCCAAGTGGTCCTGCAAAGTTCTCTGATCAATTTCCCGGGTTCCCTCCACGGGATTGATCGAATACATTTCACTGCGGGAGCCCTCGCCGACGAGGCGGCTGAGACTTTCTCCCCGGAGGAATCCTCCGCCAAAATTCGCCGTCAGCGCGGTGCTGGTCGCCTGAGCGTCCACGATGGTGGAGTTGAGATGAAAGGCGAGGGAATCCCGCGACCAATCCTGCACGGCGACATACGTCAGCCGGGCACCCGGCGCGAGGTGAAGGTCGTTGACCCCGCAGGCAAAGGCCTTCAGCCCGTCCGCGCTCTGGAAGCGATCCACAACCGTCACGCGGCTGTTCTCGCCACAAATGATGAGGGTGTGCGGAAACACCGAGGAATGGGCACCCTCGACCCAGTGGAAAATTTCCACCGGGAGGGCGACCTCCGTGTTTGCCGGGACATGCAGGAAGGCGCCGCTCGTAACCTTCCCTTTGTGCAGGGCGGCAAATTTGTGGGAGCCCAGCTCGACAGGCTGCGCCATGAAATACTTCCGAAAGAGGGCGGCGTGCTCGCGGGCCGCAACCTCCAGGGGCAGGAAGAGAACCTCATTGGGGAGCTGGGGCGCTTCTTCGTGAATCAGGGTGTTGTTGGCAAAAACCATCTTTGCCGAGAATTTCTCCAGCCCGCTCGAGGCCGTGATGAGACGTCCCTCATTCGATGGGGCGGGGGCCGCCTGGAATTGCGAGAGATCCAGTGCGGAGATGTTTGCAAACCGCCAGGCCTCGTCTTTCCGGGTCGGGCGGGGCGCACTTTCGTATTCCTGGATGGCTCCACTCTGGTCAAACCATTCCGGCCAGACCCCGGTCTCCAAATCTTTTTCCATAAGTATCGTGCTCATTTTCTGTTTTCCGGTGCGGCGTGTTATCCGACGGATCCCTCCATTTCCAGATCGATCAGACGTTTCAGTTCGACGGAATACTCCATCGGGAACTGCTGAACGAGATCGTTGACAAAGCCGTTGACGGCAAGGCTCATGGCGGCGGCTTTTGGGATTCCGCGCTGTTGCATGTAGAAGATTTGCTCCGCGCTGATCTTGCTCACCGAGGCCTCATGCTGGCAGGCATTTTCCTTTCCGTGGACGGTGATGGCAGGATACGTGTCCGTCCGGCTGTCCGTATTGATCAGGAGGGCGTCGCATTCGGTGTTGTTCTTGCAACCTTTGAGGTGGCGGCCGATTTGGACGAGTCCGCGGTAGGTCGCGCGGCCTTTGCCCAGGCTGATGCTTTTGGAGATGATGTTGCTTGTGGTGTCATCCGCCGCATGGATCATCTTGGCTCCGGTGTCCTGGTGCTGGCCGTCCCCGGAGAGCGCGATCGAGACCACTTCCCCGCGGGCCCCGCGTTCCTTCATGATGACGCCCGGATATTTCATGGTGAGTCGGGAGCCGATGTTGCAGTCAATCCATTTGATCTCGGCATCCTCGTGGGCAAGTCCCCGTTTGGTCACGAGGTTGAAAACGTTCGGCGACCAGTTCTGGACGGTGATATACTGGATTTTCGCCCCCTTGAGCGCGACGAGTTCGACCACCGCACTGTGGAGGGTTGCCGTCTCGAACTTCGGTGCCGTGCAGCCTTCCATATACATGACCTCGCTGCCTTCGTCGGCGATGATCAGCGTGCGCTCGAACTGCCCGAAGTTTTCCGCATTGATGCGGAAGTAGGCCTGCAGGGGATGCTTCACCTTCACGCCCGGCGGGATGTAGATGAAGGAGCCCCCCGAGAAGACCGCGCTGTTCAACGCGCTGAACTTGTTGTCGCCGGTGGGGATCACCTTTCCGAACCACTTGCGGAAAATTTCCGGATGTTTGTGCAAGCCCTCCGTGGAGCCGACAAAAATGACGCCCTGCTCGCCGACAGCGGCCTTGATGTTGGAATACGCGGCCTCGCTGTCGAACTGGGCTTCCACGCCGGCGAGGAATTTTCGTTCCTGCTCGGGAATTCCGAGGCGCTCGAACGTGCGCTTCACATCTTCGGGCACTTCATCCCAGGAACGCTTTGCCTGGGTTCCCTGCGAGAGGTAATACCGGATGTTCTCAAAGACGATATTATTGAGGTCCGGGCTCGCCCAGTGCGTGGGCATGGGCATGCTCTCGAATTTTTTCAGGGCGTCCTGGCGGAACTTCCGGATCCAGTCCGGATCCTTTTTGACGTCGCAAATGTAGTCGATCGTCCGGGCCGTCAAGCCCAATCCGGCATCAAACTCATAAGCGACATCGTAGCGGAAGTCCCCGATCGAGCGGTCAATATTCAGGTCAGGTTTGGTATCCGTGCTCATGGGAATCAGGCCGTGGCGAGGGTTTCCTTTTCGACCCAATCGTAGCCTTCCGCCTCCAGCTTCAGGGCGAGTTCCTTGTCTCCGCTCAGAACGATTTGGCCGTTCACCATTACGTGAACGACATCCGGCACGATGTAGTCGAGGAGGCGCTGGTAATGGGTGATGACCAGGAACCCCCGGTCGGGCGAACGCAGGGCATTCACCCCGTCGGAAACGATCTTCAGGGCGTCAATATCGAGGCCACTGTCGGTTTCATCGAGCACGGCATACTTTGGCGCAAGCATGGCGAGCTGCAGGATTTCGCAGCGCTTCTTTTCCCCACCGGAAAATCCCTCATTAACCGCGCGGGAGGTGAAATTCCGCGGAATTTTCAGCGCATCCATCTTGACGTAAAGATCCTGGTAGTATTCGACGGCATCCAGCTCGGCGTCTTCGGGAAGCGCGGCCTGCCGGGCGGCGCGGATGAAGTTGGCGATCGAGACGCCGGGCACCTCCATGGGATACTGGAACGCCACAAAAAGTCCCGCCCGGGCCCGCTCGTCCGGCTCCTCCAAATCCAGCAGGGCGAGACCGTCGAGTGTGACCGTTCCTTTCGTGACCTCGTAATCCGGGTGGCCGGCCATCACTTTGGCCAGGGTGCTTTTTCCGGAGCCATTTTTTCCCATGATGGCATGAACTTCCCCCTTCGGGATTTCCAGGTTGAGACCGCGCAGGATTTCGCGGTCGCCGATGTTGGCGTGCAGGTTTTCGATGTGGAGTGACATAAATTCAGGTGTCACAACCGGGGCACAGACCCCGGATCGTGACTTCGGTTTGGCTGACGGTGAAATGTTTCGGAAGTTGCCAGAGTTGACCGGAGAGGGCGCCCTTGGCGAGCGGGACATCCAACACTTTTCCGCAGCGTTCGCAAATAAAATGGCCGTGGGCGTTCAGATTCGGACAATACCGCGTCGCCTCGCGGTCCACATTGACCTGCCGGGCCAGCCCGCAATCCACCAGGGTTTCCAGGCAATTGTAAACCGTGGCCAGTGAAATGCCGGGAATCTTTTTTTTCGCCCGCAAAAAAACCTCCGTCGCCGTCGGATGATCCCGCTCCGCAAGCAGCACCTCATAGACCTCGCGCCTTTGCGGGGTGAGGCGGTGCCCGTTGTGGCTGATCCTTTCCTCGTATCCCGGATTGCTCGATGGTTGCTTCGGCATGACGCGGCAACCTAACCCGCTCAAACGTTAAATCAAGAATTATTCTAAATAAAAAGAAATTGGTCCCCGGGCGGGTGCTTATCATCCGCGGAAATCAGGGGTTTGGGTTTGCGCGGACAAATTTTTGGAACCATTCGCCGGCCGGCTCGATGACGAGTTGCAGGGACTTTTTATCCACATGGGTGAGACCAAAGTTCGCGGCGTAGCCCTCCGCCCACTCGTAGTTGTCGATGAGTGTCCAGGGGAAATACCCGCGGATGTCCACGCCATCGTTCATGGCGCGGCGCATTTGGTTCACGTGCTCGCGGAAGTAACGGATTTTTTTCTGTTCGCTCTGTGTGCCGATGCCATTCTCGGAAATGACGATTGGCTTGCCATAGCGTTTGTTGACGGTCATGAGGGTTTCGTAGAGTCCCTCGGGGTCAATTTCCCAGCCATTCTGTGTATAGTTCGAGGTGAGTTCTCCGTGTGGGCGTTTGATGAAGCGGATGACGGAGGCGTCCTGGGAGTAGTAGTAGTTTACGCCGATGACATCCATCGTGTCCGCGACCCGGTCGAGGTGGTCCCAGTTCTGGTGCATCATCATGTTGTAAACAAACTGGGTGGGATCCTGGAGGAGGTTTTTGCGCCAGTTTGGAATCGAGTAGATCCCCATGATCACCGCATCCGGGCGGTCCCTGCGGATAATGCCCGCCGCGTCACGGAACATGCGCACGGCGACGTGGGTCGCCTTTTTCAGGGCTCCCGGAGTGAGGAGCAGCCCCGGTGGCCAGTGTCCGCCGAAGTATCCGATATACAGGTCGCCATTGGGTTCGTTCTGCGGCACATAGACCTTCACATGGGGGGACAGGGCGCCCACAACCTTGGTCACGTAGGTCTTCCAGGCGGTTTCAACATCGGGATGGAGGAAGTTCGATTGGGCTTTGTTTTTGGAATCATAGAGCCAGTCCGGGAACGTGAAGTGCCAGAGCGTGACAATCGGCTCAATGCCCGCCGCGCGAAGTTTCCGGGCCATTTGCACATATTGGCGGATCGCGGCTTCGTTAAAGACCCCCGGCTTGGGTTCGACACGCCCCCACTCGATGCCGAAGCGGTAGTGGTTGACCCCCAGTTTTTTCAAGGCGGCAACATCCTTGTCGAAGCGGGTCCATGAGAAGGTTGCCTCATCGCCCCGCGGTGGGATGTGACCCTCCTCGGCAAAAACATCCCAGTCTGTCTTAAAATAGTAGGGCGAGCCTGCCGGAACGCCCCGATCCTCGTTCTGGAAACTTGCGGTCGAGGTTCCCCACCAGAATTTTCCCGTGGAAGGCCGGGGAGTTGCGGTGGCGGAACGTTTGTAGGGCTTGGGGGCCTGGACGCATCCGGAAAGGAACGCGCAGGCGGACAGGCAGAAGGTCAGTTGACGGATCATGGGAGTTTCCAGCGACGGGCACTTGCCTTTTACATGTCGCGCGGACACACTGCAACCATGAACCTCCGAGTCTCGCTTGCCATCGCATCCGCGATTTTTCTGCCACTCGCCACCCAGGCGGCGGACGATGCCTTTCGCGCGCCGGACAGCCTTGTGCTCAAGGATGGCCGCACGGTGAAGGGGCTGATCATCAGGAATTCGGCGGACTCCGTGTTGCTCCAGCAGGAGTTTGGAGAAACCACTTTTCCGAAGAGCGAAATCGTAAGAATCCGGGATGAGGCGGATATTGACATTCTTTTTACCGACATCCACCGCAAGGGGGACCTCCCTTCCTGGAGGGTGATTGCCAACGATCTGCGGATGCACGACACGATCAAGTCGGTGGTCGAGATCCCGGCCACAGCGATCACGGAGGGAGAGTTTCGCAACGTCCCCTACAAGTCTTTCCGGGTCAACCGGGATGTCGAACTCAACATCTACGGGGATCCCAACGATCCGGCGGGGTTGGAAATGGGAATTTATGGGAGTCACGCCAATGATCCCAGGCTCCAACACATGCTTCGGGCCTATCTGGCGGGTTTCCTGACCACACGGGCGGAGCTGGCGGCGCTCTACGCGCTGGATTTCAAAGGGGGAGTAAAAACGGCCGGGGATGTGACTTTGGAAATCACGCCCAAGGATGCGCCGGATGCTTATGGCGGCTGGTGGATTTCCCTCTACAACCGGAAGGATCTTGCCGATGTGAAACTTTCGGATGCCCAGTATGCGGCGCTCACCAAGCCGGTGGACGAAGTCATTGACCGCCACGGACGGGTGATCGCGGAGGGTTGGACAAAGGCCGATCTTGCGAAGTCCCGGCGGCTTGGAGATTCCGACGAGAAGGCATCGGTTTTTCACCGGGGCTTTTACCGCAATGCCAGGGGTGACTTTCGGATATTGGATGGTTCGGCGCCCCGATAGTGTGCGGCGATGGATTTTTTCGATAAACAGGAACGCGCCTGCAAGAGGACGAAGTGGCTTGTCGGCTACTTTATCCTCGCGGTCGTGGGAATCGTGGTGGTGCTGCACCTCGTTTTTGCGGCACTTCTCGATTTTTCGCCTGCGGATCCGGAGTTATTCCTGATGGTTGCCGGGGGGGTGGTGGGGATGGTGGCCATGGGAAGCCTTGTCAAGAGCATCGAACTTTCCAAGGGCGGACGGGCGGTCGCCGCGATGTTGGGGGGGGCTCCCGTGGATTGGAACAGCCAGGAGCCGGGCGAGCAACGCCTGATCAACGTCGTCGAAGAAATGTCGCTCGCCTCCGGGGTTCCCGTGCCGGAAATCTATATCCTCGAGGAGCGGAGCCTCAATGCCTTCGCCGCAGGGCATGGCCCCGGGGACGCGGTGATCGGAGTCACCAGGGGAGCCGTCACCCAACTTTCCCGGGACGAACTTCAGGGGGTCATCGGACACGAATTTAGTCATATTCTTCATGGGGACATGCGACTGAATATCCGGCTCATTGGCCTCCTGCATGGGATTCTTTTCCTGGCGATCATCGGGGGTTTTCTCCTCCGCATGGGCCTCAACACGTCCCGCTCGGAATCCTCGGATGGCAGGTCCAGGGTGGCGGGGATGTTTCTTTTCCTGGCGAGCGGGCTGGCTCTCTATCTTGTGGGATGGATCGGGGTTTTCTTTGGCAAGCTCATCAAGGCGGCGGTCAGTCGGCAGAGGGAATTTCTGGCCGACGCTGCGGCGGTCCAATACACGCGGAATCCCGAGGGGCTCGCCGGTGCTCTGGCGAAGATCGCAAAATTTTCCTCGCGTCTCGAAACCTCCCGGGCCGAGGAGGCGAGTCATTTGTTCTTTGGCAATGGGGTGGGGGACGCGTGGCTGACGCTTTTTGCCACACATCCGCCGATTGAACAACGGATCGAGGAAATTGCGCCCGGGTTTGATATCGCTGCGGCAAAAGCCAGGGCACCGGTTCCCCCCTCCCTGTCCAAAACCCCGGACCAGATTGGCGGGCGTCTGGCAGAAGCCCTCCTGCCGGGGCAACCGCGCCTTGCCGAGGCGGCGGCCTTGCTGGCCGGACTTCCCGAGGTGGCAAGATCCGCCTGCCGGGAGCTGCAGGGTGCCAGCGCGTTGGTCTATGCGTTGTTGCTCTCTGACGAGGAATCCATGCGGGAAGGCCAAATGGCCCACCTTGCTGCTGACGATGCCTTCCGACGGGAAATCCTCGCCCACTACGACGGGCGGGCCGAACTGAGCTCCGCCCAGCGCCTCGGACTCGTCGATCTCGCAATCCCCACGCTCAGACACCTCTCGGTCGAACAATACGAGACCTTCCGGAAAAATGTGAAAATGTTGGTGGAGGCGGACGGAGAAATTCATCTTTTCGAATACACCCTCCAGAAACTTCTCGTCCGTCACCTGGATCTCTATTTTTCGAATGCGACGGGGAGTCCGGTGACTTACAAAAGTTTGATGCCCCTGCTTCCCGACGTGGGGATTTTGTTGTCCGCCCTGGCCTTCGTCGCTCCGGGAACCGACGAACTCTGCGACGACGCCTTTCGCGCCGGGGTTGCTGAGCTGCTGATCAAGCCCTCCGCCTTCCCCTTGGAACGGAGTCGGTCGTTGGAATTGCAGGCCTTCGATACAGCCCTCGACAAAATTGCCCGGGCGGCATCGGATGTGAAGCGCACCATTCTTACCGCCTGTGGGGCCGTGGTCATGCACGATGCCGCAGTCAACAACGAGGAGATCGAGTTTCTGCGGGCGATTTCGGATGCCCTGGACTGTCCTGTTCCTCCATTCGTCAAGCTTGCGTAATGGCGCCCCCGGCCGGGTGCCGGCACCCCTCCGGATGCGGGCGTGATTTATTTCAGGATTTTTCTTGAGGAGACCCTTTCCTCCGGACATTTCTCACACGTGCTTGCCTTCACGACCGCCGCCATTCTGGCCTATTTGATCGGATCCTTTCCCAGCGGATTCCTCGCGGGGCGGATTTGCGGTGTGGATTTGCGCAAGGTGGGCAGTGGAAATATCGGAGCCACGAACGCGATGCGCGCTTTGGGAAAAAAGTGGGGCTACACCGTCTTTGCCGCGGATGCGTTCAAGGGGGGGCTCGCCGTAATTTCCGGGTTGGTCCTGGCAAGTCTCCCCGTCTTTCGCGGGCCGCTTCCCGTGCATGTTGGCGTGATTTCCGCGTTCTTCGCCATTATCGGGCACAGCTTTCCTGTCTGGCTGGGGTTCAAGGGAGGCAAGGGGATTGCCACTTCCGCAGGGATCATGTTCGTCCTGTTTCCGGGTGCGGTTTTTTCCTTCGGACTGCTGGTCTGGCTTGTGCTGTTTTACACGACGCGCTTTGTTTCCGTCGCCTCCCTGGGATCCGCAGTGACGCTCCCGACGGTTGCGACGGTTTTGTATTTTTTTGGCAATCCGGATTCCTGGTTTTTCGGATGGTGTGATCCGATGCTGGCGGGGATTTCAATCCTGATGAGCGGGCTTGCGATCTGGCGCCACAAGGACAATATCAAGCGTCTGCTGGACGGCACGGAAAAACGCTTCGAACGAAAGGCGCGCAAAGAGACCCATGTATAAAAAAATCAGCATTATTGGAGCCGGGAGCTGGGGGACGGCGCTGGCGGTTCTTCTCGCCGGGCATCGCGGTGAGATCCTTCTGTGGGGGCACAATCCCAAAGTCGTCGAGGAGCTCATTTCCCAGCGGACCAACAGTGCCTACCTTCCCGGAGTCCGCTTGCCGCCCAATGTCTATGCCACCGGCAATTTGGGCGAGACGACGGGCGCCGACTTGGTTTTGTTTGTCACTCCGTCGAAAGCCATCCGGGAAGTCGCCCTGGGGCTGGCCACGCACAAGCCCAAGGAGGGACTCGTGGTCGTGTCCTGCACCAAGGGGATCGAACACGATTCGGGAAAGCTGATGGATGCGGTCCTCTCCGAGTGCCTGCCGGGAAGTCGGACCGCCGTCCTTTCGGGTCCCAACCATGCGGTGGAAATTGCCCAGCATATCCCGGCGGCAGGAGTGATTGGCTCCCGACACGCCGATCTCCTGGAGCCACTGCAACAAACATTTTCCCTGCCGAGCTTTCGGGCCTACACGAGCGACGATGTGATCGGGATCCAGTTGGGAGGGGCGTTAAAAAACGTGTTCGCCATCGCCGCCGGGGTCTCCGACGGATTTAACATGGGCGACAATGCCAAGGCGGCACTCGTGACGCGGTCGTTGGCCGAAATGATGCGCCTTGGGGTGGCGCTGGGCGGACGCCGGGAAACGTTCTTTGGGTTGAGCGGGGTGGGGGATTTGATGGTCACGTGCTTCAGCCGACACAGCCGGAACCGCGAAGTGGGGGATCGCCTTGGGCGAGGTGAGTCCCCGGCGGACATCCAGGCTTCGATGAAAATGGTCGCCGAGGGGATCCCGACAACCCTGGGAGCCTGGCAATGCGCCGAGCGTCACGGGATCGAGGCGCCGATCACCAGGCAAATCCATGCCGTTCTTTACAACAACAAGCCACCTCATGAGGCGATGTGGGAATTGCTCGGACGACCGCCGAAAGCGGAGGCCGATTCGCAATCCGGATGAAAATCGGGCTTGTCCGGCGCGGTCACTCCTCGACGGGAGGCGCCGAAGCCTACCTGATCCGCCTGGCCTCCGCCTTGCAGTCTCTTGGGCATTCCCCGGTGCTTGTGACGAGCGGAGAGTGGCCGGATTCCCGTTGGATCAATCCGCACATTGTGCGCCTTCAGGGATCGAGTCCCCGGGAGTTTGCGGACGCGTTTTCCGGGACACAAACCGGATGCGACATCCACCTCAGTCTGGAACGCGTTCCGGGTTGCGAGGTGCATCGGGCCGGGGATGGTGTCCATGCGGCCTGGCTTGTCCGCCGCAATGCCTGCGAGCCCTTCTGGAGGCGTTTCACACGCTGGGCCAACCCCAAGCACGCCCAGCTCCTCGCGTTGGAAAAGGAGGTTTTTGATCCCGCGAAGACAAGGGCGCTCATCGCCAACTCGCGCCTCGTGCGCGACGAGATTTTGGCGCACTCCCCGTTCCCCGCAGAGAAGGTTCACGTCGTTTACAACGGACTTTCCCAACCCACTCAGCCTGCGGATCGTGCCGCTTCCCGCGCCAGATTCGGGCTCGGAGAAAAGGACTTCTGCGTCCTCTTTGTCGGCAGCGGTTGGGAGCGCAAGGGCTTGCGCACAGCGATCCGTGCCGTGGAAAAAATCCGGGGCGCCACGCTTCTCGTGGCAGGACGCGGTCCGGCAGCGGCCTTCCGCTCGTCCCGCGCGACGTTTGTGGGGGCCACGAACGATCTGGCGTCACTCTTTGGGGCTGCGGATCTGTTTGTGCTGCCGACGTATTACGATCCGTTTTCCAACGCCTGTCTTGAGGCGCTGGCAGCCGGTCTTCCGGTGATCACGACCCCTGCCAATGGATTCTCGGAAATCCTTGAGCCCGGAACGCACGGAGCCATTGTTCCCGAAGGCGACGCGCCGGCCCTCGCGCAGGAAATCGAAAAGTGGCGCGTTCCCGGGGTGCTGGACGCCGTCCGCCCGCTCTGCCTCGCGCGCGCGGCGGAGTTTTCGATCGAGCGAAACGCCCGGGAAACTCTCCGAATTCTCGAGTCGCTGGTTTGATTGGCTTCGCGATCTTTTTTTGGTGGGGTTGCCCTTTTGGTTTTTTGGGTTATGTTCCGGTCATGCAGGCATGCGGCCGACATTTTAGGGGATGCGTTGTGGCGATTCTTTCGCTCGCGTGGCTGGTGGCGGCAAATCATTGTGCCGTTGCCTCGCTGGCGGGCGGTCTATTTCGCGAGGAGCATTCCTGTTGTGCCAAGGACGAACCGGTAAAAGCACCGACCTCCTGTGCGGAAGTCTGTTGCGATAAAATGGCGACTCCGGTGAAATTCGCGGGGCCGCTTTTTCCTCCCGGGTTGGCTTTGGTGGCGATTTTATCCGAGGTGGTGAGCCTGGTGCCGATCCCGATTGACCCGGTGGATTCCTCCGGGCTTTCTCCGCCGGCTCAAAGCCACTTTGTTCGATGCGTTTTGGGGTGCAGCCAGCAGGCGCTGGCACCGCCCGTTTTTGTGTCCTGAGGAGCCGCTTGGCTCCTGGTGTTCGGCGGGAATTTTCCGCCGATTGTTCGTTCAATCAACCACACAAAAACCATGAAAAAAATTCTTATTCTTCTCTTGTCGTCCCTCTCCCTCCTTGTTGCGGGAGAGTATCCTCTGACCACCTGTGTTGTTTCCGGCGAAAAGCTGGGCGAGATGGGCAAACCGTATGTCTTCACGCATCAGGGCACGGAAGTGCGTCTGTGCTGCGAGGACTGCCAGGAGAAATTCGACAAGCATCCCGAGAAGTATCTCGCGAAGCTCGCCGAGGCGTCGAAGTCCGGGAAATAGCATGACGTTTGCGCGGCGGTCTCAACACCGCCGCGCAACATCCCATTGTATGAAAGCAAACTTTCTGCTTCTGCGGACGGGGGGGCTGCTGGCTGGTTTGATTCTCGGATTTTCCGGGTGCTCGAAGCCGGAGGATTCCGCCCGGAAACCCCAACTGTATCAAAGTCCGATGCATCCCTGGATCACATCCGACAAGCCCGGAACCTGCACGATTTGTGGCATGAAATTGGTGCCCGTTCATGACGCCAAAGCTCATATGGACGAGAACCATCTGCTGGAAATCTCCCCCGGCACGGCGCATGTGATCGGCCTGGCGACAGACAAGGTCACGCTGGGGCCGGTGGAGAAACAAATCCGACTCAGCGGGATTTTGGAGGACGATGCCACCTTGCATCGTGTCGTGGCGGCATTTTATGAGGGGCGAATCGAGCAGGTGTATGTTCAGCAAGTTGGGGAGAAGGTCCGGGCCGGCCAACCGCTTGCCTCGATTTACAGTCCGGAGTTGCTCTATGTGGTGCGCGAGTATCAGAACGCCATCGCACGGGGGAAAAACGATCCCGTGGCCGTCAATTCGCGGCATCGGCTGATTCAGTATGGACTCAGTCCCGCCCAGGTGGATGCCCTCGCGACGTCCTCCCGGGATCGTTATGCCATCGATCTCCTCGCGCCGATGGACGGAACGATTCTCGTCCGAAACGCCTACCAGGGACAGTATGTCAAAAATGGAGAGCGCCTTTTTGAAATGGGCAACCTTGCCCGCCTCTGGTTTCAGGCCGAGGTTTACGAGCAGGATTTGCCCGGGATACGCACCGGACTGAAGGCCGCGGTCAGCAGCCCGGCAGTTCCCGGGAGGACGTTTGATGGAACGCTCACCTTTTTGGATCCCAATTTTGACCCGGCTTCGCGCAGCACAAAAATCCGGATCGAAGTGGAGAATCCGCCCAGTGGCACGCCCGGTGCCTATGACCGGGTGCTTCCGCACCGTGCCTACGCCGAGGCGGTGATCCGGACGCTTACGGAACCGCTTCTGAGCATTCCCCGCGCCGCCCTGATCCGCGATGGCCGCCGCGAAGTGGTTTATCTCCAGAAAGCTCCCGGCGTCTTTGAAATGCGGACGGTCCAAGCCGGACGCTCGGGGGATGACCGGGTGGAAATTGTGTCCGGGCTGGCGGAGGGTGACATTGTTGCGGCGAGGGGAAACCTCCTGCTCGATGCGGAAGCCCAGTTGCGGCATGGAGACAGGATCGAACCGGATGGGCAAACCGGCGGAAAGGAGGCGCCGTGAGCAATCCGGACTCTCAGCAGGCGGAGAGCCATCCGGGCTCCGTATCGGAGGGAAGGATTCCGGAAGCGAGGGGAGAGGCCACCGCGCGACAGGGTGGGGGAGTGATTGCAGGGATTGTGGATTGGTCCCTGCGGAACCGATTTCTTGTCCTCTGCACGACGTTGCTCCTGATTCTGTGGGGGATTTATTCCCTTCGGCACACTCCGGTGGATGCGATTCCGGATCTGAGTGAAAACCAGGTGCTCGTTTACGCCGACTGGGAGGGGCGGAGCCCCCGCGAGGTGGAAGATCAGGTCACCTATCCGCTCTCCACAAACCTGCAGGGACTTGCGGGGGTGAAGGAAGTGCGGGGGTTGTCGATGTTTGGATTCTCGTTGTTGACCGTGATCTTCGAGGATTCCGTGGACAATTATTTCGCGCGCACGCGGGTGTTGGAACGGCTTGGATTTCTGCAAGGCCTCCTGCCGACAGGCGTCACGCCCCAACTTGGTCCGGATGCCACAGGGTTGGGCTGGGTTTACCAATACTATTTTCAAACGGATGAGTCCGCCTCGCAGGACGCAGGATCCCTGCGGGCCTTGCAGGATTATTTTGTGCGCTACGAACTCGCATCGGTCGAGGGAGTCGCGGAAGTCGCGAGCCTCGGCGGCTATGTGCGCCAATACCATGTTGCGATTTCCCCGGAGAGGATGCGCCATTACAAGATTTCGCTCCGGCAGGTGATGGAGGCGCTCGCGGCCGGGAATCTCAATGTCGGCGGGAAGGTCATCGAGGAAAACGGACGCGAATTTATTCTTCGTGGCGTCGGTCTTGTGCAGTCGCCCGAGGATTTGCAGCGCATCGCCGTTGCGGACAGGGACGGGACTCCGGTGTATTTGAAGGACATTGCGGAAGTTCAGTTGGGCGGGGATTTCCGGAGGGGGGCTCTTGATGTGAACGGCACGGAGGCGGTCGGAGGCATTGTGGTCATGAGAACCGGCGCCAATGCGATGGAAGTCATCCGGCGGGTGAAGGAGAAGATCGCAAAAATTTCTCCGAGCCTGCCCCAGGGCGTGCGCATCAAATCCTTCTATGACCGGAGCAGCCTGATCGAGCGGACGATCGGGACGCTCAAACACGCGCTGATCGAAGAAATCCTCCTCGTCACACTCGCCCACGTGATTTTTCTGTGGCATTTCCGCAGCATCCTCATTGTCACAATCCCGCTTCCGGTCTCGATCCTCATCTCCTTCATTTTGCTGAAGCACGCGGGCATCACCTCGAACATCATGTCGCTTTCCGGGATCGCGATTGCCATTGGCGTGTTGGTGGATGCGGGCATCGTGGTGACCGAGAACGTGATCCGGCATTGCGAGCTGGCGGAAGAGAGGCTGGGCCGCCGCCTGACCGCGCAGGAAACCTTCGAGACAACCGGCGAGGCGGCCCGGCAGGTCGGGCGGCCGATTTTTCTCGCGATGACGATTATCATCCTCGCATTTCTGCCCGTGTTTGCGCTTGGCGGTCAGGAGGGGAAGTTGTTTCACCCACTGGCCTTTGCGAAGACCTTTGCCATGCTCGGCGCCACACTGCTGGCGGTGACTTTGGTTCCGGTGCTATGCACCTGGCTGGTCAGAGGACCGTTCCATGCGGAAGGCTCAAACGTTGTGATGAATTTTCTGGGGCGGCTCTACAAGCCGGTGCTGGAATGGGCGTTGGGAAACGGGATGCGGGTGCTTGCCGTGGCGGGCGTGTTGCTGATTGCTGCCGGCCTTCTTGCGTTTGGAGTTCCCCGTGGGCTCTCCCAATTTGCGGGCGGTCGGCTGGCTGCGTATCTCCCCAAGGGGTTCGGCAGCGAGTTCATGCCCCCGCTGAATGAAGGGAGTCTTTTGTTCATGCCGGTGCTGGTTCCAGGAACGTCGCTGGCGAGTGTGAAGGACGTGATGGCCTGGCAGGACAAGACAATCCTGGGCCTGCCGGAAGTCGAATCGGCTGCCGGGAAAGTGGGGCGCGCCGAGAGCGCCACGGATCCGGCGCCGGTGGAAATGATCGAAACAACGATTATGCTCAAACCGGTTTCCGAGTGGCGGCCCGGAATGACAAAGGAAAAAATCGTTGCCGAGTTGTCTGCCAGGTTGACGGCCATTCCGGGTTACGTGCCGGGATTCCTGCAACCGATCGAAAACCGGCTCCTCATGCTCAGCACAGGAATCCGGGCGCAGCTGGGAATCAAAATTCTCGGGAATGATCTCGAGGAACTCCAGCATCTGGCCTTTGAGGTGGAGAAAGTGGTGCGCACCGTTCCCGGCGCCGTGGGGGTTGCCGCCTCCCGCACCCAGGGCAAACCCTACGTGGAAATTGTGCCCGACCGGCAGGCGCTGGCCCGATACGGCTTGGACCTTCGCAGCGTGATGGACGTCGTGGAGATCGGATTGGGGGGAGTCAATGCCGGCGCCACCATCGAAGGCCGACAACGCTTGGCGATCCAACTCCGCCTCGAACGCGGGGCGCGCGATGACATCGAGCGTCTCGGAGACATTCTGATTCCGACAGCCTCCGGATCCAGCGTGCCGCTCGGGCAGGTGGCAAAAATTGTCCGGACCAGTGGTCCGGGCGAGATCGCAAGTGAGGACGGGCTTCTGCGGGTCTATGTGCAGTCCAATGTCACGGGCCGGGATCTTGGGGGATTTGTCCAGGAGGTTCGCGAGCGGGTCGAGCGGGAGGTCAAGCTGCCGCCCGGCGTCACCTTGCGTTGGAGCGGGCAATACGAGAACCAGATCCGCGCGCAGAATACGCTCCTCCTGATCATGCCCCTCGTGCTCCTCATCATTTTTCTCCTTTTGTTTATCGTCTTTCACTCTGCCGCGGAGGCCGCGCACGTTTTGCTGGCGGTTCCCTTTGCGCTGACAGGCGGGGTTTTTCTTCAGGCCCTTTTGGGGTATCCGTTCAGCGTGGCTGTCTGGATTGGTTATATCGCGCTCTTTGGGACCGCGATCCAGACCGGCGTGGTCATGGTTGTTTACCTTGAGGAAGCGTTGGAGCGGAAGCGGCGGGAGTGTGGGGCAAGATTTCGACTTTCGGATTTGCGGCTTGCCGTGATCGAGGGCGCCATGTTGAGGCTCCGTCCGAAAGTGATGACCGTGGCCACCATTGTCGCGAGTCTTTTGCCGATCATGTGGAGCACAAAAGCCGGCGCGGAAGTCATGAAGCCGATCGCCGCGCCGGTGATTGGCGGAATGACAAGCAGCCTCCTCCACGTGCTCGTTGTCACCCCTGTGATCTTTTACTGGCTCAGAGCCCGGCGGCTTCGAAACGACGAAGCCGGAGCCCCCCGGGACCGCCCACCACTTTGAGGGCAAAATCAAAAACATCCGCCCGGGCGCAAAATTCCACATCCGCCGGCGCATGGAGGGGGCTGGACGGATCGAGGAATTTCGAGGCGGCGAAGGATTCCCGGACGCGCCGGAGAAAAGGTTCCGCGGGCGGAGGAACGCCGTGGAGCTGGGCGGCCATCCATTCCGCACAGGCAAGATCTTCATCTGCATGTCCGTGGTGAACGGTTCCGGTGATGACGAAGGCCACGCGCCCCGCCCCGGAGGCCTTCAGGGCGGCGACTGTTGACGAGGCGACGAGGAAGCTCGCCGCCCAGAGCGAGCGGGCATCGCGGCAACAGACAAGCCCGCGGGTTCCGGCGGTTGTGCGCTGGACGACCCGGCGTCCGGCAAATGGGAATGCCGCGGCATCGACCGGGGAGTTGCCCAGATCGAATCCCGGGATCGGTCGGCAATCGGTTTCGCCCGTCAGGACGAGATCCGGATCGCGCGTGCGACGTTCGAACGCTTCCGCCACATCGAGCACCGGGGATATTTCGACGGCGTCGCGACCAATCGCGACCGCTGCCGTGGTGAACGCCCGCAGCACATCAATCACGACAACAGCATCGGCATCCGGCGCCTCTGATAAATTCCTCAAATCTTCAATGCTTGTCTCCATCGTAGGATAAGCGTTCCTTGCGGCCATTTAGACGAGTTCCAAGCCGTAAGAAACGAAAGGTTCGAAGTCGGCGCGATTGTTGGTGGCGAGTTTGGCCCGGGCGGCAATGGCAGTTCCAGCGATCATGGCATCGACACGGTGTGAACGCTTGCGCTGGATGGAATTGAAGAGGCGGGCGGCCATTCGGGCTTCCGCCTCGTCGAAGGGGATGATCTTCGAAATGAAGGCTCTGACGACAGCCACCTGGTCGGACTTTAACGGGCCGCAGAGAAATTCAAACCACGCAGGCATGGGAACAACCATTTTTTCTCCCACCTCATGCCAAGTCAGCATGCGGATCGCCTCCGCCGAGTTCAGCTCGATCCCTTTGATCAGATAGTTTGTGTCGAGACAGATCACGAGGCTCTCCAGTGTTTTCGATCCTCGTAAACTTCGGTGATCCACTTGTCGGCGGTTTCGCGATCAATCCCCCCTCCTTTTTCGTGAAGCTGGCGAAGGAGGGCCACAGGGTTCGGCTTTTCAGATGCCGTTTTTTCCGCTTGTTCCAGCGAACGGCGGACAACTTCCGCCTGGGAGACGTTCCAACGCGCTGAAAGCTGCCTCAATCTCCGGGCGGTTGCCTCGTCCAAAGCAAAGGTCGTACGATGGGTCATTGTTGGCATACCATCATTACATACCATTACTGATGCCGCGTCAAGGCGGATCACTCTTCAATCAATAAACCGTCTGGTGATGTCGCCATAGGCGTCGATTCGCCGATCGCGGAGGAATGGCCAATGCGTGCGCTGGGTATCCACCGAGTCGAGATCCGCCTCGACGACGAGCACTTCTTCGCGGTCGGGCGACGCCTTGGCCAGGATCTGTCCCGCCGGATCGCAGACAAAACTTTGGCCCCAAAATTCGATGCCGGCGCCACCGTCCGGCGCCTCATGACCGATGCGATTGGGGACGACGACATAGCATCCGTTGGCAATGGCATGTCCACGTTGGATGGTTTCCCACGAGGCATGCTGGCGGGTGCCGTATTTGGCTTTTTCCCCGGGATGCCAGCCGATGGCGGTCGGATAGAACAGGATTTGCGCCCCCTGGAGGGCGGTCAGCCGGGCGGCTTCCGGATACCATTGGTCCCAGCAGACACAGACGCCGATTTTCCCGAACTTCGTCTGCCAGGACCGAAAACCCAGATCTCCCGGCGTAAAATAAAATTTTTCGTGGAAGAGGGGATCGTCCGGGATGTGCATTTTGCGGTATTTTCCAAGAAACGTTCCGTCGGCATCCAAGATGACCGCCGTATTGTGGTAGAGGCCGGCTGCGCGGCGTTCAAAGAGTGAGGCGATGAGGACGACTCCCAACTCCCCGGCAAGAGCGGCGAGGGAGGACGTCCCGGTTCCCGGAATCTCCTCCGCAAGCTCGAAATACTTGTGGTCCTCGATCTGGCAGAAATATTGCGAGCGAAAGAGTTCCTGAAAGCAGACGATATTTGCGCCGCGGGAAGCGGCCTCCCGGAGACCGCGCTCGGCGGCGGCCGTGTTGGCCGCGACATC
>JACSRU010000161.1 GCA_014879575.1 Chthoniobacterales bacterium
GCGCCCCTGCGTCCCTGCGCGAGAATGTCTTTTACAAACCGAAGCCCGAGGCCATTGGCTCGGGCCGATAAGTGTCCGATTAGTGGTTCCTCATTCCTCCGCTCCCTGTTTCCTTGTTGCTAACACTGAAAACTGAACACTGAAAACTTAGGTTCCCCTTTCATCCAAGAATCTCCCGGCAGGCTTGATGCACTTCGTCCACGGTGATGTCCGTCATGCACTGCACGGCGATGGGGCAGTCCCGCAGCGCCTCCTGCTCGGTCTTGGCCATCCGGGCCATGCAGGGCTGGCAGGGGAGATCCTTTTTGAGGATGTGGCTGGTCGCTGCCTTGGGCATGGTGAAGTTCCAATCCGTCGGCCCATAGAGCGCAAGCAACGGGGTTCCGTGCGCGTTGCCGATGTGCATGAGGCCGCTGTCGTGGACCACGAGCAACTTGGCATGTTTGATCACGGTCGAGACATCCCGCACGGAGGTTTTCCCGGCGATGTTCACGACCTTCGTGAAACCCTCCTGCGCAGCGAATTCATCAACCAGTGCGGCCTCATTGTCGTCCCCCGGCAACACCACGGTTTCCCCGGATGACTCAAAGCGGCGGATCAGCTCCGCCCAATTCTCCCGCGCCCAGAGTTTGGGAGACTGGAATCGGGCATTGGCGGCAGAAATCTGAACCACAATATATTCGCCCGGCACGAGTCCATACTTTTCGAGCGCCTCCGGCCCGTCGGCCACCATGTGCGTCCGGTAGTCGCGCTCCGGCGGAATGGACACTCCCGCCTTGCGGCAAAAGGCATCGAGCAGATCGAGGTGGATGTCGGATTCGTGGGCGACGATATTGATCGGCTCGCCAACATCCGGAACCCGCCCGACCCAGACCCCTTTGGAATCCCAACTTTCATGGGAATGGGCGGCAATGCAGGGAATCCCCGCCACGACGAATCCCCACCACACAAACGGCGGACAGGCATCGAAGGGAATGAAGGCCGTGCGAAATCGCCAGCTTCGCAGTCGGAGGAAAAACCACACCTTGCGCCAGACCGGTGCTGCGGGATCGAGCAGGAAGGTTCCCGACACAGGGGATTGCGAGGATTCCGAATCGGAGTGCCTCCTTCGCCCGGAAGCAACAACCGGGGCGTCGAAAATCTGATCCGTGCCATACCACGGCCAGGTGAGCAGGTAGATGCGCGCGCCCGGAACCCTGCGCTTGAGTTCGAGGATCATCGGAGTCGCCATGATGAAGTTGCCCAGCCCCGCATAGGCGGGGATGAGAAACGTGTCAGGACGCGTCCGGCGAAGCCGCAGGAGACGCAAAAGGCGGATAATGAGGGATTTCATAGGAAGAAGATTTTCTCCCGCTGAGACGCAGAGGCGCAGAGAATTTTTTGGGGAGCTAATAGGCGGAGGAAGTGCTTCGCCGGGTGATGGTCAGGGGTCTGTGTAAGCGGGCAGCCCGATATGCCTTCCTTCCTCCTCCTCTGCGCCTCCGCGCCTCTGCGGGAGTCAGGATTTGGATTCCTCGAGACCATTTACGCAGCGGGTAATCCCGTCTTTCAAAGTGGCTTCCCCGAAGTTCAGAAGGTAGCCTAATTTCAATCCTGTCAATCGCAGATACGTCTGGACTTGCTTCTTGTGGGCGGGGATGACCCGCTCGACAGACTTCAACTCCAGAAGCACTTTCTTCTCAACAATCACATCCGCCCGGAACCCTTCGTCAAATTGGATTTCCTTGTAAAGAATGGGCACCTGAACCTGCCGCGAGACTTGCAAACCCCGGTCGGACAATTCGCGCGCCAAAATAACTTCGTAAACCGTCTCCAAGAGCCCCGGCCCAAGCTCTTGATGGACCTGAATCGCCGACTGAATCACGAGCGCACCGATGTCATTTTCATTCATGATTTTTATCCTCCCGCAGAGGCGCAGAGACGCGGAGGTTTTTGGGTATGATGATGAAGAGTCGGGCGTCCTGGCAAGCCCGCGCATCAAGTCACCTGCGCACAGAGAGCGAACTCGAGCCCGCTTCCGAATCAACCCTCCCTCCTCCGCGTCTCTGCGCCTCTGCGGGAGTCCTCCTCCTCAACTCCCCGGCGGGAGGCCCCTTCAGAACCGTTCGTCCGGGCCGATTTTTCTGAGGGTGGCATCAATCCCATGAATGATGTTGCACAAATACGTGGCCGGGATGCGGATGAGCGCCTTGAGCAACGGATGTGTGATCCGACGGGTAAACCGATAGCCGCGCGTGCCGCGCACGAGCGGCTTGAAGGGATTCACACAAAAGGCGATCTCTTCGATCTTGAACTTGGCCTTCGAGTAATACGCGCGGTCTTTTCCCCGCCAGGTCGTGGGATCGTAGAATTCGAACTTCTCTTCGCTGAAGAGTTTCTCGTGGGTGGGATCCCCCCAGGCCTCGAAGCTGTTCCAGTAGGGAACCCCGATGAAGAGTTTGCCGCCCGGCTGCATGATGCGCCAGAGTTCCTCCATCGTGCGCGGGGTCTCGGGCAGGTGCTCGAGCACGTTGTCCATGTGAACTTCGTCAAAGGAATCGTCCGGCCACGGCCAGGGGAATTTCGTGAGGTCATGGACGACATCCACGCCGGGAAGCGGGGCGATGTCGTGATTCACCCAGCCTTCCTTGAGGATGTGGCCGCAGCCAAGATGGAGTTTGGTTTTCATGGATGTGTGGTTTTTATGAATTTGTTCGGCAAAGGGGAAGGAGGAAAGGCAGGGACTCACGCGAACACCCGCACGGCAGTGCCTTGTAAAATGGGCAAAGTCGATGGGTGGCCGGGGAGGCAACCGCGAAGACGCGAAGGAGTCAGAGGTATTCTCCCGCAGGGACGCAGGGGCGCGGAGGATTTGTTGGTG
>JACSRU010000110.1 GCA_014879575.1 Chthoniobacterales bacterium
CCTGACCGCCCGGATGATGGAGATTCTCGCTCAGACGGTTCTGCCTCCCCGAAGAGGACGTTCCTGTCCAATGAAAGTCCGCCAACCAGTGAGCAGTTGGCCACGGCTCATCGAAAACACCGATTTAACCGGTCCTTGCGGCTATGAAATCACTCCGATTTTCGCCTAATTCCCGAACGACATTGAGTTTAGCCCGACAGGTTCGGCTCTGGCTTGGAGCCGAAAATGACGTCTTGAGCGGGAGTGGGGGAATCGCGGAAGAGGGCGCGGAACATGTCAATGAGCTTGGCTCCCTGTAAAGCAGCGGTTTGGGTGAGGGAGCCGAAAACGGAGAGGTTGTCTGATCCGGTTGCGCTGCGGGTTTCCAAGCAGATTTTGCGGAAAATTACCAGTGGTCGCAGGGCGCGTTCGGCCAGGTTGTTGGTGGGAGGGCCGCCATGTTCGATGAAGGCAAAGAGTTGTGGGTATTCGCGGGAGGTTGGAATGAGCCGTTTGCGGAGGGTTTCAGAAAAACAAACCGGTATCGTGCTTTTATGGCGGGCAGATATCCGTCAGCGAGGGTTCCAGTCGTTCCAAACACAAAATATTACAGATACGAAATTTTGACGCTTTTGAGTCCGGTGCCCCTGTGGGAGGCTGAGGACCGTCGTTTGCCATGTCCGACTCTCTTTTCGAACCCGCCCGCGAGGTCCCTGTTGTCGGGGAGTTCGATGTGTGCGTCATCGGCGGAAGCTGCACGGGGGTTTTTGCGGCGGTGCGGGCGGCGCGTTTGGGATGTTCCGTGGCCATGGTGGAGCGGAATATTCTTTTTGGGGGCATGGCGGCTGCGGCGCAGGTGAATGAATGGCATTCGCTGCACGACATGTCGGGTGAAAGGCGCATTATCGGGGGGCTGACGGGGGAGGTGATCGAGCGGCTGCGCGCGCGGAAGGCGGTGCGGGAGACCCGACGGCGGGAGGGGACTTGTTATCGCTTCAACAGTGCCGAGCTGGCTCTTCTTCTTGATGAGATGGTGCTGGAAGAGGGCATTCGTCCCTTTCTGCAGACTCCATGCGTCGCGGGGATTCGCGAGGACGGGCGCGTGAATGCGGCCGTCATCGAGGACAAGACCGGACGTCGCGCGATTCGGGCCCGGTTTTTCATTGATGCCAGTGGCGACGGCGACCTGCTGCGGCGCACGGGGTTTGGCGCGTGGCGGGAGGAGTCGCTCCAGCCGGCCAGCTATCAGGTGCTGGCCGCCGGGCTGGGTTCCTCGGAGGAAGCCGGAGCACTTTGGCGGACGGGCAGATCCCGGGCCGCCGAATTTGACTATCCTTTGGAAAATGGCACGCCCTGGTTTTCCAACGTCTCTGCGGACATTCCGGTTCTGAACATCATGGGGGCGAGGATGAATGGGGTGGACGCCGCCGATGCCGACGGTCTGACCAGGGCCATCCTGGAAGGACGGCGGCGGCAACGCGCCCTGCTGGGGATGCTGGGTGCGGCAGGCGGGACGATGCCCCAGGCGATTGCGCTGGCCCATGCCCTTGGGGTGCGCGAGACATGGCATGCGGACTGTTTGCGTCGTCTGGCGGGAGAGGAAATTCTCGCAGGGGCGACGTTTCCAGACACCATCGCGCGCGGCACGTATCCTATGGACGTTCATGGGGAGGAAGGCACGCTCTTGCGTTACCTCGACGGGCGCGAGTTTCTGGTGCGCCGGGACGGTTCGGAGGAGGAACGGCGCTGGCGTCCGGAAGGAGCGGATGCCCCCCCGTGTTATCAAATTCCCTTCCACAGTCTCGTCCCCAAGGGGGCGGAGAATTTGGTTGTGGCCGGGCGTCTCATCGACGCCGACCGCCAGGCCTTCGGTGCGGTCCGGGTGATGGTGACGATGAACCAGACCGGCGAGGCCGCGGGCGTCGCCGCCGCGCTGTGTCTGCGGACCGGTCATGCGCCTGCGAATCTGCCGCCGAAGGTCTTGCGCCGCGCTCTTGCCGAGGGAGGTTCGATTTTGGATTTTCATTCAGAAAACGCTTATGAAAAAACTGCCGTTGGTTGCTCATCTTGACCTGAAGGGCATTCAATACCGTCCCGAGTTTTACGGGGAGTATTTTCAGAACCTGCGGGATCTCGGATACCAGGCCGTGCTGGTGGAATACGAGGATGTGTTCCCGTTCCGCGCCGCCCGGATGTCCGCTCGGCCCGAAGAGGTATGGACGGGGGAATTTTTACGGAGCTTTTTGGAACTCGCCGCGCAGGCGGAGATCGAAGTGATTCCGCTTCAGCAATGTCTGGGACATCTGGAATACGCGTTCCGGCAGTCGGAAAACCGGAGGTATTCGGTGCCACGGGGCGAATTGCGGGATTTGGATGCGGTTTCTTCGGAGGCCCGGCAATGGATGCAGGGGCTTCTTGCCGAGGTGATGGACGCGCATCCGGCAGCGCGCTTCGTGCATCTGGGGATGGATGAGGCCGGGAGTTTTGCCGCCCACGCCAGGGCGTCCGGGAGGGAGCCGCTGGATGTGTTTCTGGAGTATCTGGAGGAACTCTGCGCCCTGTGCGAGCGCCACGGCAAGAAGCCGCTCATTTGGGCCGACATGCTCGAGGACCATATCGCCCCGGAAAATATCGAGCGGCTGCGGACCTTCCGGGACCGGGTGGTTTTGGTGCCCTGGAATTATGCAGCCGGCATCAAGCCGGAGAGCATCGTGCGATTTTCGGGGTTTCGGTGCAGCCGTCACTGGCTGGAGCGGCCGCAGGACGGGCCGGACGGCGTCGGACCGATCTGGGACGACCTGCTCTTCTTTGAGGATTGGGCACCGGAGATCAAGGCGCTGGCGGCAGACTTTCAGATATCACCGTGGCTGATGGCACCCTTGTTTCAGGCGGCGATCTGGAAGCGGCTGGGGTTCACGGTTTGGGGCGGAGCCGGGGGGAGCATCACGCAGGACCGCAGCATCCTGCCGTATTACCACTGGCGGGCGGCCAACATCCGGATCTGGAAACAAACGGTGGAAACACACCATCTCGACGGACTCATCATCACCCAGTGGGCCCGCTCGAATTCTTGCACCGTGCCCAACATTCTTCCCGACGCCGTTTGGCCGGTCCTTGCGGGTGTCGCCGACGCGGAGGGCGGCGTATGCGCCTTTTTTCCCGGGGTGGAGCGGGTGGACGACCTGATGTTTCAGATCGGAAAATGCCGCGAGGACTGGAGCCTGGAGGGAACGCTGATCCGGGAGATGGACGAAAGGACGCCTTCCGCGCACGCTTATGAATGGACAACCCTTCGCCTCCTGCTGCGGGTGCTGCAAATTTCCAAACGCATCGCGGCCGCCGAAGAATTGACCGGATGCTACGCGGGGATCGGACGGCTGAACGAAACCGCCTGGAAAACCCCTCCGCTCCGCGAACTGCGGAAGCAGCTTCTGGAGATCCGTCCCGAGGTTCGGAAACACCTTGAGACGCGCTACCACGGGCAGGCGCTGGAGGAATGGTTTTACAAAGTGTTCTCCGTGCCGCTGGAAACGCTTGACCGTCTGGAGGCCACGGTCGCCAAAAGTATCGCCACCTTCAACAAACGACAGACAGGAACGTTTTTTCATCATGACGACTTTTGATCCCCGCGCGCACACGTTCGATGCAACTCTCGAAGGCTTCGAAGCCCTCCGGTTTTCCGCCAAGGCGGAGGTGAATGGCAAGGATGTCGGTGCTCTGAAGTGGAAGCCCGTTCGAGGCACTGGACGCGGGCAGGTTTTCCGGGCAAAGACCCGTGGCGCGGAATGGGAGATCCGGCTGAAGAAGGGCAGGGGAGTCGTTGAGGTTGCGATGAGCGGACGACTGTCCCGCAAGGCGGATCGCGCCGTGCTCACGCCCGTGTGTTTTCAGGATTTTCCGGCGGACCATGTTTTGGTTCACGGCAGGAAAATGGGGGGATGTGACAGCCATTTGCTGAAGAAGCGGAGCGCCCACACTCTCAAGGGCGCCTTCCTGCTGGCGGTCACGCGCAAGGGCCACACGCTGCAAGTGGCCCATCCGCTGCGCCAGCGGGATATTTCCAGTCTGTCCGGCGAGACACTCGGCGGCACGGTGCGGGCGCTCTCGGCGTCCACCGTGCTGGACCCCTGCGGGCGGACTCGGCTGTGGGCGGATCCGGTTTTCCTTTCGGCGTCCCCGGACGGACACCGTTTGATGACCGATTGGGCTGCCGTGCAGATCCGGGATCGGGAGCCGGTCGAGGTGCCGCAGGAAAGCGGGTGGAACAGCTGGGACTACTACCGGTGGACGATCACCGAGGACGAGGTTCTCAAAAACGCGGAGTACATCGCGGCGGACCCCGTGCTTTCCCGACACGTGAAACGTCTCATCGTCGATGATGGGTGGCAGTATTGCTACGGCGAATGGGAGGCGAACTCGCTGTTTCCCTCCGGCATGGAAAAACTCGCCAAAACGCTGCGGCGCATGGGATTCACGCCCGGCCTGTGGTTTGCGCCGACCATCGCGGAGCCGCATGCGCGCGTGGCGCAGTTGCATCCCGAGATGCTTGCGTCCGGCCCGGCCGGCGTGCCGTGCCTCGCGTATTCCTGCATGGAACGCAAGGGCTTCCTCCTCGATCCGACCCATCCGCGGGTCATTGCCTGGTGGACCGAAATGTTCCGCCGCTACGCCGGGTATGGCTATCGGTATTTCAAACTCGATTTCCTGGCCTGGACCCTGCCCGGACGCCGCTTCCACAAGCCGGGGACGGCACCGGGGGAATTGATGCGCCACATCGTCACGCCGATCCGCGCGGCCGTCGGCCCGAAGTCCCGGCTCCTGGGCTGCAATTTCACCTTCGATGCCGGCCCGGGTCTGGCCGACGATGTCCGAGTCGCCTCGGACATCCACGCAAGCTGGCGATACGTCAAACACAATGCCGTGGCCGTTGGCGCCCGCTTCTGGGCCCACCGGCGGCTCTGGATCAATGACCCGGACTTTGCTGTGTGCCGGGGCGCGGAAACCACCGACGACCCGAACCGGAACCAGCTCAAAATGCTCCTGCCCTATGTCCATCCCGGCGTGACCAACCGGGAACTCGTGCCGGGGCTGGATGCCATGGACAGCCTGGCGGACCTCACCGCGCGCGAGGCGCAAACCTGGCTGAGCCTGGTCATCATCTCCGGCGGTGCCGTCAACCTCTCCGACAACCTCCCGCGCCTCAACCCAACCGGCCTGCGACTCGTGCGCAAAGCCGTCTGCGCCGAAAAGGGCGACGCCGGCATCCCTCTGGACCTCTTCCGTTCCGAACTTCCCGCCTATTGGGTGCAAAAAACCACCCCTTCGTTGCACCGGATTCTGCTCGTGAACTGGCAGGACCGTCCCGCCGTTTTCCGCATGGACCTCAAGACGCTCAATCTGTCCGGACGGAACCTGAAAAACTTCTGGACCGACGCGCCGGTGACGACCCGGTCCGGGCGTCTCGAAGTCGAACTCCCTCCGCATGCTTGCCTGTTGGCGGAGAGCCGGGAAACTTGAAAGCTGGCATTCTTTTCAACTTTTATGGTTGATTGAACTCCATGCTGGAAGCACCCCAGGGAACCGTGACCTTTTTGTTCACCGACATTGTCGGCAGCACGCGGTTGTGGGAGCGCTTTCCCAATGCCATGAGTCCGGCACTGGCGCGGCACGACGGCATTGTGCGATCAGCGGTGGAGGCGCGCAAAGGGCATGTTTTCAAGACGGTGGGGGATGCGTTTTGCGTGGCGTTTCCCACCCCGCTCGATGCGCTTATGGCGGCCATTGAGGTCCAGCGCGGTCTGACGGCGGAGAACTGGGGCGAAACCGGTCCTCTCGCTGTGCGGATGGGTCTTCACACCGGAACAGCGGAATTTCGGGACGGGGATTATTTTGGTGGCACCCTGAATCGGACGGCGCGCATCGAGGCGGCGGCGCATGGGGGACAAGTCCTGCTTTCCCAAGTCACGTATGAATTGCTTGAGGATGACCGGCCCGACGGCATTCTTTTCCGCTCCCTCGGCAATCACCGGCTGCGCAATCTCGACCGTCCGGAACACTTGTATCAGGCCTCCGCCACCGGCTTGGAGGACCGGTTCCCCCCGCCGCGCAGCATGGAGGTGCTGCCAAACAATCTGCCGGTGCAGACCACGAGTTTCGTCGGTCGCGAGCGGGAGATGGAGGAATCGCTGCGGCGCCTGGGAAAAACCCGCCTGCTCACGCTCATGGGCATGGGAGGCACCGGAAAAACCCGGCTTGCTCTCGAAATCGGCGCGCGCGTCATCAACGATTTTCGCGATGGCGTGTGGTTGATCGAGCTGGCTCTCGTGACGGAGCCCGACCGCGTGGTTGGAGCTGTGGCTTCCGCTGTGGGCGCACGTGAGGAAGCCGAGCGTCCGCTGCACGAAACGCTCGTCCATTTTCTCAAGGAGAAATCTGTCCTGCTCATTCTCGACAACTGCGAACACCTGCTGGCGGCGGTGTCCTCTCTGGCAACCGGGCTGCTTCAGTCCTGCCCCCGCCTGAAAATCCTCGCCGCCAGCCGACATTCCCTCGGCATCGCCGGCGAGACCACTTTCCCGGTGCCCCCGCTCGGCATCTTCGACGTGCGGCTGCACACCCTCACCGGACCCGACATCGCCGAACGGCTCTCGCAATTTGACGCCGTCAGGCTGTTCATTGACCGCGCCATGGCGGTTCGTCCGGATTTTGCGGTCACCAATGCCAATGCCCCCGCCCTCGCCGAAATTTGCAGCCGCCTCGATGGAATCCCTCTGGCCATCGAGCTTGCGGCCGCCCGCGCCCGCGTGCTGGATGTCGGGCAAATCGCGGCGCGGCTCGGGGATTGTTTCCGCCTCCTGCGGGGCAATGACCGGGGCGGCCACCTGCCCCATCAACAAACCCTGCAAGCGCTCATTGACTGGAGTTACGATCTGCTTTCCGCACAGGAAGCCCTCCTTTTTCGTCGCATGGCGGTCTTTGCCGGCGGCCGCACGCTTGAAGCTCTGGAAGCCGTCTGCTCGGGGGAGGGGATCGAGGATTTCGAGATTCTCGATCTGATCGAGCATCTCGTGGACAAATCCCTCGTGGGGGTCGAACGCGAAGGTAACCACTCCCCCCGCTACACCTTCCTGGAAGCCGTCTGGCAATACGCCCGCAACAAACTCACCGCCTCCGGTGAGGAGGATACCCTGCGCAGCCGCCACCTCGACTACTACCGCCAACTTGCCGAAAAAGCCGAACCGCATCTCGAAGGTCCGGATCAAAAGAACTGGCTCGATCAATGCGCTGCGGAACGCTTCAACTTCCGCGCCGCCCTGGCCTGGGCCATCGAATCGCACAAGACGCAGGTCGGATTCCGAATGTTTTCGGCCATTTACCGGGTCACCGAAATCCGGGGCAGTCTTTCCGTGGCGCGCGAGGACGTCGCCAAGCTGTTTGAGTTGCCTGCGGACAGCGTGCCGCCTGCGGACAAGGCCCGCTTCCTCATCGCCGCCGGACGCATCGCGTGGGCGGCGGACCGCTACGAGGAATGCCGTGTTTACTACGAAAAGGCACGAAGCCTTTTCACCGGCCTCGACGACCAGAACGGCATCGCTCTTCTCGAAATGCTCACCGGATTTCTCGACCGGGGCGACGGAAAAACTGACGAGGCGGAGGCACATTTTCAAAAGGGTCTCGAAATCAGCCGCCAGACCGGGAACAATCCCTATTCTCTGGCCGGATGCCTGAGCGGCCTCGGCAGTATCGCCCTCGACCGGGGGGAAATCGCCACCGCTCGCCGACTCAAGGAGGAAAGTCTGGCCATCTATGAACGCCTCGGCGACCACTGGGTCATCGGCCTCATCCTGTGGGGCCTCTGCGACGTGTGCATTGCCCAGGGCGACTTCGAGCGGGCCAAATCCGCCGCCACGGAATGGGCCGCCATTACCCGAAATCTCGGCAATGGCTGGATGCTCCCCCACATCCTCGTCAGCGAAGCCAGACTGGCGGTCGCCACCGGTCAGGGCCTCCGCGCCGCCCGCATTTTTGGCGCCGCCGAAGTCGCCCGCGAATTTTTTGGCACACGATATTCTCCCACCGAAGCTTCCCTCCACGAGGAAGCCCAGACCCGTCTCGATCAACTCCTTCCCGAAAACGAACGCCAGCGCGCTTGGGAAGAGGGGCGCCGCACCCCGGCGTGGGATGTGATCGGAAAATAGAAATCCGAAAGAAAACCCTCCCTTGCCTCCTGCGAGAATATGCCACATTCCGAGTCGGGCAAGGTCGTGCCCCGCTGCTCCGACATCCGAAGTTTCATTCGGCGCTGTTCTTTTGCGAGCCGAGGAGCGGCAGTTTCGCCAGCATCGTCTTCAACGCCACGGCGTCCCAGGGTAGGTGCTCGGTGATGCCGAGGCCGACGACATCGGCAACAGTCGCCACGTCATCCAGCAGGCGCACGATTTGCGCCATGGTCAGCCGGCCTTGCGCAATGTCCGCAAACGCATCCGCCGGGATGCCGGGCTGGGCGAACAGCAAGGCGCGGAACAGCGAGGGATCGAGAACGTCGAGATCGAAATGGATGGCCAGACGATGCGCACCCGTGGACTGAAACCAGTCCAGCACGGGTCGGCTTCCGTGTGCCGCGAGTTCGTCGAATGCCTTCAACTACCTGAGCTTGGAAACGGTGCTGAGCGATGCCGGCGTCATCTCGCAGGTGCCGATGAACTGGATCAGCCTGATGTCCTCGGGGCGCAGTCATGTGGTGAACTGCGGCGACTACGGGCACATCGAGTTCGTGCATACATCGCAGCGCGCGGATGATGTGGCCGGCGAACTCGCCTATGATTCGGACCGCCATCTCTGGCGCGCTTCGGTGCGACAGGCACTGCGGGACATGAAGGCGACGCGGCGGAGCCTGGCACTTGTGAACGAGGAGGTGCTGCATGGGCTTGTTTGACCAGCTCGTGGATGAGGCACTACGGTCCCGTGCGGACCTCAGCACGCTGCGGACTGTGGTGGAAAAGGAACTGCTGCATCACGACATCCTGCGGGAAATGAGTGGCGCAGGCTTGCTCACAGGTCTCACTTTCATCGGCGGGACGTGTTTGCGGGCCTGCTATGGATCGCAACGGCTCAGCGAGGATCTCGACTTCACCGGTGGCAGTGATTTCAAAAAGAATGATCTCGCCGAACTGGCCCAGGTACTCACCGATCGCTTGCAGATCCGCTACGGGCTGCCCGTGCAAGTCAGCGAGCCACAAAAAACGGGCGACAAAGTCTCCACCTGGAAGCTCGTCATTGAGACGCGACCCGGCCAGCGCCATCTGCCCGCGCAGCGCATCCATGTGGACATTTGCGCCATCCCCAGCCACAACCCGCGTCCGATGATGCTGCGCAATCTCTACGGCATGGACCTCGGCACTTCCGGCCTCATCCTCCAGGCGCAGACCCGCGAGGAAATCCTCGCCGACAAGATCATCGCCCTCGCCTTCTGCGAGAACCGCTTAAAGAACCGCGATTTGTGGGACATCGTCTGGCTCGTGCAACAAGGCATGGTTTTGCCCGCCGCGCTCATCCCGGTGAAAATCGCCGATCACCAACGCGCGCCATCCGAGTTCGCCGGACTGCTGCAGGAACGCGTCGCCAGCCTCAAAGCTGATCCAGCGACTCGCGAGGAATTCTTGAAGGAAATCCACCGATTTCTCCCCGCCGCCACCGTCCGCGAGACTCTCACCCAGCCGGCCTGGTGGGACTACCTCACCTCGGTTTTGGAAGATCAGGCGCGGCTGGCGCTGACGGCGCTGTGAGCTGTTGGGAGATCATCCAGACTACTTCCCTCCGGTCGCGGCCAGGTAATCGGCCTCGGAAACCGCTTCGAGCCAGGTGTTTTGATTCGGGTAGTTCGAGGTTGTGGGATGGGTTCGAATGGCGTCGGGCCGGACGTCGGCGCACCGACATCAAATCCGAAGCCGGGCTATGCGGAACGGATTCGCAAGGGCAGCGTTGCAAAACCGCTGGCGGGATAGACTGCGAGGGTGGGGGAGGCTTGCGGGTTGGTGGTGATGTCCTGAGTGTGTGCCAGAAGTGCTTCCAGGAACACTTTCATCTCCAACTGCGCCAGCGGTGCGCCTGGACAAACGTGGATGCCCGCGCCCCACAGCAGGTTCTTGCTGTAATCCCGATCCAGTCGAAATGAATCCGGGTCGGCAAAAACGCTTTCATCGCGATTGGCGGAAATCCACATCAACGTGATGCGTTCGCCGGCGGCGATTTTCCGTCCGCCGATTTCCACTGGACGGGGCGTGATCCGCCGATTCGACACCAGCGGACCGAAGAGGCGGAGGATTTCCTCGATGGCCGCCGGGAGCAGGTCGGGTTGGGCGCGCAACTGTTTCTGCAAGTCGGCGTGTTCGGCCAGGTAATGGGTGAGAATGCCGACCGAGGCGGAGATGGTGCCGATTTCGCCGACGGTCCAATTGCGCAGGATGCTCGCCAGTTCCTCGTTGCTCAACGGGCGTCCCCAGACGTTCTCGTGCATCAGAGCCGCCGTGATGTCGGCTTCCGGACCGGCGTTTGCCTGCAACCGGGTTTCCAGCAGGTCGTCAATGATGCCCTCGAACTCCAGCGCGATTTCGGATATGGCTTTGCGGTCCTGCGCGAGGGTTGCTTCGTGATTCTTGCGCGTCCAACGAACGAGCGGTTCTTGCAAGGCCGCCGGCCAGCCGAGAAAGGCGCACTGGACCTGCACTGCAAACGGCAGCGCGGCCTCCGCCATGAATTCCACCTCACGGCGCACGTTCAAATCCCGCACGAGCCTGGTGGCGATGCCGCGACAGTTGGGTTCAAACGCCGCCATGCGCGGTGCGGAAAAGTAGGATTCAATGATGCGGCGATAGGGTGTGTGTTCCGGTTGGTTCATGCCGCTCGGCACGGAAAGATGTTGCGATACGGCACTGCTGAAGGTCCGGTGATCGAGCAGCACGCGCAACACGTCCTCGTGGCGGAACAAGGACCAGCCCATGAATTCGCTGTAGGCGACGGGGCAACGATGGCGCATTTCGTCGTAGGCGGCGCGTTGATCACGCTGCACTTCCGGAGAAGTCGGATTCCAATCGGGTTCAGGGTGACTGGTGCTCATGTCGTTCCATTATTCCTCAGAAAAAGGGATCGTCGTCTTCCGCATGACCCCACCGGGAAACCGTGGCCCATTCACGTTCGTAACCGTCGCAGGTCGTTTGATAGGCTGGACAGAGGAAGCAGCCATCGCCGCGAATGACCTCCTCATTGGTCGTGGGCGGGTAGCGGTGCAGGAGTTCTTCCGCCACGAGCCGAACCAGTTGCTCATCGGCGGTGAGACTGCGGGACGGGAGTTCGGAGATTCCGGCGTCCGGTCAATCAGATCATGCTCGGCACGGAGTTCGTCCAGCAATTGCATAACGGAAACATGTCAAAATGATCCAACAATTCAACGGAGAACGAAGAATACTTTTCCGCGCTTTGGGAAGGCCGACGGGGTCAGTCCCAGAACTTATAATTTCTCGCTGTCATGGATCAAGTTTCGCACTCTGCTGGGATGACCCACGGTGAGGCGTTGTGCGATGCAGGCATTGGTCGCTTTGCCGGATCGGTTTCCTCACCCCACTCCAGATGTCGGGCGTATTGTTTGATGCCGAAAGCACTGTCCGGGAATTTCGATGCGGAGGCTTTTGTAGCGGGACTGAAACACATGCCCGCGTTCGTCGTGATATGCGTTGAATCGCTTGGCGAAGGTGCTGTGCAACCACTTCATGCCATCCACGAGATTGGGTTCGGGGGTTTCCAGAGCAGATGGCAGTGATTGCTCATGATCACAGGCATGGAGAGGCCAGTGACATTTTTCAGACGCCTCGAACAGAACCCGCTCGAAAGCCTCCGCCGACCGACCAGCGAAGACGTCCTTGCGATAGTTTCTCCGGTTGATGATGTGGGAGAGTGCTCCAGCAGACTCCGGACGCGGTTTTCTGGCCGTGGGGGCACCCTCGGCGCGTGGGGGTTCGGAGGTAATTAGAAATTATGGGACCTGAACAGTTGCCATTTTTGCTGGGTGAAGGTGCAGTCCTTCCGCAGCGGCCAGCTCCCGTTGGCGAATGTCAAAAGAAGCGAAGCCCTTTGCGCCCAGGGCGAGAGCGGATGCGACGTGCAGAATGTCCAGCGTCCGCAGAGCAGGCATGGCCGGGGTGTGCTTCTTGGACAGTTCCTGAGCTTTTTGATGAACATTGCCCTCGTTGAGAGAGGGGCGGATAAAGATCCCATCGGCAATATCGTCATGGAGCTGACGCACAATGGCATCATGTTCGCTGGGCGATAGCTTTTTGTCGGCAAGCACCCGTTGAAGACCGTGCTTTACTTCGGTCTCACACCACAACGTGAAAGGCACGGCCTCCTTGAACTTAGCCGCGACTTTGCGAGCGGCCGCGTGGTTGGCGTCTAGCTCGACCGCCAGGGAGAGCAGGAATGAAGTGCCGCAATAGATGAGCATGTTACTCCCCGCGGTCCTCGCTGAGCATCGTGGCCAGGTTGAGCCCGCGGCGAGGAGCGGGTGCTTTGCCCCCGAAGCGCTTTGCCATGTTCGGCGCGGAGCTTTGCTGGGGCGGGGTCAGGAGAGCCACTTGGCGGCCGTGCATCGTGATGGAGAAAGCGTTGCCGGCTTTAATTTCAGCCAACAATTTCGGAAACATCGTGCGCAGGTCGCGAACAGTTGCAGTTTTAGTGGTCATGTCGTCTTGGTTGGCTAGTAAGCGTTCGGGGTGGTGGAAAAGTGGTCAATTTTCAAAACGGCGGCGTCAAAGTCGCCGTCGAATTCCTCGAGGGCGTTGTCGGCTGCCCTTCGTATTTACGAACGCCTCCCTTGCGGGCAATTCCGTCACGCGTCCCACGCGTTTGCCGCTCGCATCGGTCTCGATGGAGAAGTAGTATTTTGTCTGAAGTCCGGCCGACATGTTGTGAACCATAATCGGTTCACAACGTTTCGTCAACCGTTCACTGGTCGAGCATCCTTTCAGACTCCTTATAGGAGTCTTTGATGATATCGAGATTCGTAACGATTCAGGGCGGGTGACCTGAGCGCAGGGTGCCGGAGCTGGGGCAGGAGGGCAAGGGAAACCGAATGAAGTTCCTTTCTTGCAATCACCGCGTCGGAATGCAAAAGCAAGAACCGGAGTTCGGAGCAGAGGGCCATCGGGTAAGAATCACCCATCATCCGAACTGCCATGAAAGCCATTTTTCACGACGCGTTGACCTGATGAACCTGTTCGGAGACAACCCCACTGCGAACCTCCTGCCCCGCGACGGCACGGTGAACTACCACGGCGTGATTTTGCCGGTGTCGGAAGCGTGGGCGTGTTTCGACGCGCTCCTCAAAGAAGTCCCGTGGCGTCACGACGAGGCGGTCCTCTACGGCAAACGCATCGTCACCGCCCGCGAGGTCGCGTGGTATGGCGACTCCGCATACGAATACACCTACTCCGGCACCACCAAGACAGCCCTGCCGTGGAGCGCGGAGCTGCGGCGTTTGAAGCATACGGTCGAGCAAGCCTGCGGCGCGGTCTTCAATTCCTGCCTGCTGAATTTGTATCATCACGGCGGCGAAGGCATGGCCTGGCATAGCGACGACGAAAAGTCGCTGGGCCGCAACACCACCATCGCCTCCGTGAGCCTCGGCACCGAGCGGAAGTTCTCCCTCCGCCACAAGCGCGATCACCGGGAGACGGTTTCCATCCGCCTCGAACACGGCAGCCTGCTGGTGATGAAGGGCGAAACCCAGACCCACTGGCAGCACACCATTCCGAAGTCCGCCGCCATCAAGGAACCGAGAATCAACCTCACCTTCCGGACCATCGTGACTCCGCTGGCGGAGCGCGGCGGCTGAAAGTCAGCCTTGGCGGGAAATCATTCTGGAGGTAGGATTTCCCCGCCATGCCGACAGTGCTCCCGCCCTCCTCACCAATTCCGCCTTCGCCTCCACCGAGATGACCCGCCTCATCATCGAGCAGTTCAAAACCAAATACCGGCTCCCCCTCACCGTCGAGAGCACCCACTTCATCAACTCCCTCGTGATGAAGGAATACCTCGCCGAGTTCCACGGACCCCACGCCACTTGATTTTAATGCAGCTTTATGTATTTATGGCTATCGTATGAGAACGACGATCGACTTGCCGGATCCGCTGCTGGAGCGTGTCAAAATCACCGCGACCTTAAAAAAAACCACCATGCGCAGCCTGGTGATTGAAGGCCTGGAGGGGATTCTGCGGGCGGAATCCCAGCCCGGCCCCGCTGCCTCGCGTTCTGCCCTGAGCCGCCTCCGGGCTGGCTATGCCCTGGGCGGCAAACCTCTCTCACGGGACGAAATCCATGCCCGCTGAGTGCTTCTTCGACACCAACATCCTGCTCTATGCGTATGACAATGAGGCAGGTCGGAAGCGTCTCAAGGCATCCGCTTTGGTCTCCGCCGCCTTGAAGGATCCCGGGCGCTTCGCAATCAGCGTGCAGGTGCTCCAGGAGTTCTTTGTGAACTTCACCCGCCGGGGGCAGAGCGATGAGGCCGCAGCCACCCTTGTTGATGATTTCTCCGCATGGAACATCGTCGCCAACACCCACGAACTTTTCCTCGCCGGGCTGGAGGCCCGTGCCCGCTGGCAGCTTTCCCTTTGGGATGCGATGATCATCGCCGCCGCAACCCGGGCTGGAACGCCCATCCTCTATTCTGAGGACCTCAATCACCAACAGCATTACGGCTCCGTCCAAGTCATCAACCCATTTCTCGATCCGACAGCCGCATGACCTCCCAGCAGTTCCGCGAAAACGCCATCACCCTCATTGATGACCTCAAGGCCGTCTGCGCCAGCTACGGCCTCGGCAACGAGTGCGCTGAGCTGCCGCACGTGCCCATTCTCCGGAAGCCGGAGGCTTCCCCGCCTGTAGCCGGTGGTTGAGCGAGGAACGAGCGACACCACCGGACCCCGACGCCTCCGCATCCCGCACCCCGGCAGGGGTGCCAACCAGTGCTGCCGCCGCGCTCCCCCCCAGCTGGCATCCCTCCGGGATGCGGAATTTCCGTGCCACGACAAACCGGTGGTATCGCTTCGCTCGACCACCGGCTACAGGCTGGCATCCCTCCGGGATGGATTTGCGTGCCTCCGGGATGCGGAATTTCCGTGCCGTGACAAACCGG
>JACSRU010000111.1 GCA_014879575.1 Chthoniobacterales bacterium
GGGCCGGGGTGGGATCTTCCCGCTCCGGCCCTCGTTTTTTATCGGGCGGATCTGGAAGGTTCGGCGCGAAAATTTGTGTCCATCGGTTCATGCCTGAGGGACAGGAATTTTGGAAGGGCTTCCGGGTAAACGGACTACGCGGAAAGGGCGGGCGGATCGAACCAGCGTCCATGATCGCGGATGAGGTCCACGAGCCGTTCGACGGCCTCCTGCTCTGGGATGTGGAATTTGACCGGGGTCTTCCCGACGTAGAGGTTGACTTTGCCGGGGGCGCCGCCGACATAGCCGAAATCGGCGTCAGCCATTTCCCCGGGCCCGTTGACGATGCACCCCATGACCGCGATTTTTACTCCTTTGAGATGGAGGGTGGCCTCCTTGATTCGGGTGGTGGTCTCCTGAAGATTGAACAACGTGCGTCCGCAACTCGGACACGCGACGTAATCGGTCTTGAAAATCCGGACTCCGGCGGCCTGGAGGATGTTGTAGGCAAGGCGCAGGGATTGTTCGGGTGCCGCCTCCCCCTGCACGAGAATCGCATCCCCAATGCCATCGCAGAGCAGCGAGCCGATGGAGGTCGCGGCTGCGAGAAGATTTTCCAAGCCCCCGCTCCCCCGGCTCTGGAAGGCATCCTTCAGAAGGATCGGATGTCTCGGATCCAGGCGGGTGGCCAGTCGGCGAAATGCCGGGATGATGTCGAGATCGCAGGTGTCGGGAATCGTGACCAATCGGGCGACGGGAGAGGAATTCGCCAGGCGGACCTCCTCGTCCTCGCGGGGATCGACTTCCAGAATGCCTGCCTGCTCATGGACAATTTCCGGTTGGAAGTCGCCGAGTGCCGCAAGTTGACCGGTCAACTTCTCGTAAGCCGCCTGCCGAATGGCGACCCGCACGATCTGATCGCCGCCTGTGGGGACACCTCCGACAACGATTTTTTCGGAGGCCCGTCTTTCGAAGGAAAATGGTTCGAACGGCAACCCGATGGCGTCCGCCTCCTGCGGATGTCTTTTCTCCGCGAGTGCCACGAGGGCTTGAGCCACCGGAATCTCATGCACGGAATCCTCGGTGAGTGAGACACGAATCGTATCGCCGATGCCATCGGCGAGCAGGCTGCCGATCCCGATGGCACTCTTGATCCGGCCATCATCGCTGTCCCCGGCCTCCGTGACCCCGAGATGGATCGGATAATTCCAGTCCGATCCCTCGTCGTCGAGCCGGGCCACGAGCAGACGGTAGGCCTCGATCATGACCTTCGGATTCGAGGCTTTCATGGAAAAAACGAGGTCGTGGTAATCCGATTCGCGGGCCAGCCGGGCGAATTCGAGCGCGCTTTCGACCATTCCCAGCGGAGTGTCCCCATAGCGGTTCATGATCCGGTCGCTGAGGCTCCCGTGGTTGGTCCCAATGCGCATGGCCACGCCCCGGTCCCGGCAGAGCTGGACAAAGGGATGAAAGCGATCACGGATGCGCTCGATCTCCGCCGCGTATTCCGCGTCCGTATATTCCCGCACGTTGAACTTTTTGGAATCCGCGAAGTTTCCCGGGTTGATCCGCACCTTGTCCACCCACCGGGCCGCCTCGAGGGCCGCCTCCGGCTTGAAATGGATGTCCGCGACGAGCGGAACCGTGCAGCCGCGCCCACGAAGTGTCTCACGGATGGCTTTGAGATTTTTGGCGTCCTGGACAGTGGGCGCCGTGATTCGCACGATCTCGCATCCGGCCGCCACGAGGCCGAGGGTCTCGTCCACACAGGCCTGCGTATTCATCGTGTCGCTGGTCAGCATGGACTGGACGCGAATCGGATGGCTTCCGCCAACTGCCGTGGTGCCGATGCGCACCGCCCGCGTGGGGCGACGTCCGGAAAACGGCCGATAGACAGGCGGCATCGGGCTACTCGGATTTTTCCGCAACGGGCGGCTTGGACCCAAACAAATCCCCGACATCGTAGAATGTCAGGTAGAGCATGAAGCTGATGAGCAGGAGCGCGCAGCCGGTCTGGACAATTTCCAGCACCCGGACATTGATTGGCTTCCGCCGAATCCCCTCGATGATCGCCAGCGTGATGTGCCCGCCATCCAGAACCGGAAACGGCAGGAGATTGAGCAACGCAAGGTTCACGTTGATCAACACGCTGAACGCCAGGGCAAGACGCCAGCCGTTCTCGTTCTCGAAAATTTGGTAATACAGGCGCATGATGCCCACCGGCCCGCTGAAGTGCGCGGCTTTGACATCGGATTTCGGGGAGAAGAGCGCCCCCACCATCCGGAAAATGCTCGTGGCGGAATCCCGAACCTGCGTGATGGGATCCGGGTAAACGAGCGTCGTCCGCCCCCATTCGATCCCAAAATTCACCGGCTTCGCATCCGGGGTCGCCGGCGGGAGCGGAAGCGTTAACGGAACCTCCGCCCCGTTCCTTTCCACAACGATCGCGAGGGATTTTCCGCGGTTCGCATCCACCAGGGGGCCGATTTCGTCGAGATTAAAAATCGGCTGGCCATTCACGGTTGTGAGCAGATCCCCGGAGCGAATTCCGGCTTGATCGGCAAGGCTGCCGCGCACGACAAACCCGATGCCCGGAGTCAACCGGGGTCCGATCTGGACCTCGCGCAACGCGGGACGCCGCCAGTTGGATGTCTTGGGTTTGGTCCATCCGCTCGGGATCGTGATTTCCTGACCCTCGCGCCTCACGGTGAAAGCGATGGTCTCTCCTTCGCTGCGGATAATCCGCCACTTCACGCTGTCGGTGCCCCCCACAAAATGTTTCACGGGGTGTCCGTCCACGGAAACGATGACATCCCCCACGCGGAGGCCCGCCTGGTCAGCAGGGCCCCCCGCCTTCACGAACCCGATTGTCGGGACATCAATCTCACTCTGGGGCTTTCCGACAACCCAGACGAGGCAGGCCATGACGAAGGCGAGCCCGAAGCTGAAGAGCGGTCCCGCTGCAGCGACGAGAATTTTGTCGAGGGGTTTGACCGGAGGGAGATTCTTGCGCGACTGTTCGACCTTCCCCTCCAGCGCCTCCATGGGCGCCAGCTGGGGGATCGCGACGAATCCGCCGGCCGGGATCGAACCCAGTCGGTATTCGACCCCCCCAATCGTCTTTTTCCAGATCGGCTTGCCAAACCAAATGGCGAACTTTTCCACGACCAACCCCCGCCATTTTGCCGCCAGAAAATGCCCCAACTCATGCACGATGATGAGGAGGTTGAAGATCAAGACCACCTCAAGGCAGATAAAAAGAAATTTCAAAATGTCGAACACCATAGAAGAACGGAAAACGTAATCCACGGGCCAATGTGAGGCAAGTGGCATCTCGGAGACTCTATTCCTGAACCTTGCGCGAAGCATGTTCGCGCGCCGCCCGGTCCGCCGCGATCAGCTCGTCTAGGCCCGGGTGCGCGACGTGCGGGCATTCCGCCATCGCCCGCGCCACGATCTCCCAGATTTTCGGGAACCGGATTTCCCCCGCAAGGAAGGCGTCCACGGCGACTTCATTGGCGGCGTTGAGAACCGCCGGGAGGGTTCCTCCCCGCGTCCCCGCTTCCACGGCAAGATCGAGCGCGGGAAAATCCTTTCGGCGGGGCGCCTCGAAATCCAGTCTTCCCAATTGCGCAAAATCCAGCGGCTTCAGGGAATTGGGGATCCGTTCCGGCCAGGTCACCGCGTAGTGGATCGGAAAACACATGTCCGAGTGGCTCAACTGGGCCAGGGTTGAGCCGTCCACGAATTCCACCATCGAGTGAACGATGCTCTGCGGATGCACAACCACATCCACCTGGGCGATTGGCAGACCGAACAACCAGTGCGCCTCGATCATTTCGAGCGCCTTGTTGAAAAGCGTGGCCGAGTCGATTGTGATCTTTTTTCCCATCTGCCAGGTCGGATGCCGGAGCGCACGCTCCGGGGAGATTGCCTCAAATTCTGATCGGGGCGTATGGCGGAAGGGCCCCCCCGAACACGTGAGAATCAGCCGCCGAACCGTGGAAAGATCCCGCCCCTCGAGGCATTGGAAAATGGCATTATGCTCGCTGTCCACCGGCAGGATTCTCGCCCCGGTCCTCCCGGCGGCCTGCAGGACCACTTCGCCGGCCATGACGAGGATTTCCTTGCTGGCCACCGCGAGATCTTTTCCGGCTTCGATGGCCGCGAGTGCCGGACGCAATCCCGCCGTCCCCACAATCGCCACCAGCACAAGATCCGCCCCGGGCATCGTGGCCAGTTCGATGAGCCGCTCCTCGCCGTCGGGCTCATCCGTGCGCACGCACCGCGCGCCGGGGAACTCCCGCGCGGCGGTCGCCAGGGCAGAGGCGTTTCGGTGCGCCGACATGCCGACGATCTCCACGCGGTCCGGGATGTCCCGGGCGACTTTCAACGCGCTCTGGCCGATGGAACCCGAGACGCCGAGAATAACGATCCGCCGTTTTTTCATGAGATTCCGAGGACCAACCTCATGTAAAAAAACAGCAACGGGGACGTGAAGAGCAGACTGTCAATCAAATCGAGCGTTCCGCCAATGCCCGGAAGCAAATGGCTCGAATCTTTCGTGTTGGCGCCGCGTTTGACAATGGACTCGGCAAGATCGCCGATGACCGCCGCGAAGCCGAGCATCAAACCGAGGAGGACGACATCATCGAATCGCAGGAAGGAAAGGCGCGCCGACATCAGGCCATACAGCCAGCAGGCGGCGATCAACGAGGTCATGATCGCCCCCACGAACCCCTCCCATGTCTTGCTGGGACTGATGTGTGGCGCGAAGGGATGACGTCCGAAGAGACTCCCGAACACATAGGCACCCATGTCGCTGAACTTCGTGACCATCACGAGAAAGAGGACGTAATACTGTCCGGTGGTCGTGCCGTCCGCTGCTCTCGGAGTCAGATAGATGATCTTTGTAATGAAGCTGAACAGCCACGGGATGTAGAGCAGTCCGAAGAGCGTGTAGCTCATCGCACGAAGCGGATCCCGGCGGGTCCCCCGGAACATTTGGCGCGCAAAGGTCACGATCAAAAAGAGGACCAGCACCAGGATCTCGAAGTCGTAGGCCTTCTCGGGACCGTGGTCCTTCATTTGCAGAAAACCGCCCGCCAGCAACACGGCGGCACAGATCAGGCCCGTCAGCGTGAAAACGCCAATCCCGTCCGCCTCAAGCATCCGATAATATTCCCACAGGGCCACGAGGGCCATGAACGCCAGCAGACAGAAGAATCCGAAATCGTAACCGGCGAAGATGGTCGTCAGCATCAAAACCCAAAGTCCCACCGTGCTCGTCAGTCGGAGAACAAATGTGAGCCGCTTGGTGGTCATGGGTGTCCCTCGAGAAACAATCAGACCACCGCCGGGGCCGCAATCCTGAATCCCACTTGATCCACCGTCCTGTGTCCGACATGCTGCCTCCACGAGAATTCCCGCGCCATGCATGTCCCGACTCTCATCGAAAAAACTCGCGATGGTCAGCCCTTGGAACCCTCGGAGATTTCGGCGTTGATCGCCGCGTATGTCGCCGGCGAGGTGCCGGATTACCAGATGAGTGCCTGGGCAATGGCCGTCTTTTTCCGGGGATTGACCGACGACGAGACAGCCGCACTCACAGCCGCCATGAGGGACAGCGGGCGCGTGTTCCGATGGCCGGAGGGCACGCCGCCCAAGGTGGACAAGCATTCCACTGGGGGAATCGGCGACAAGGTTTCCCTCGTCCTCGCCCCGCTTCTGGCTTGCGACAACCTCTGGGTTCCGATGGTCTCCGGACGCGGCCTCGGGATCACGGGCGGCACGCTCGATAAGCTGGAGAGCATCCCGGGGTTCAATGTCCATCTCGATGAGTCCGCCGGCCTCCGGCAGCTGGAAAAAATCGGTGTCTTCATGGCGGGACAGACCGGGGATTTTTGTCCTGCCGACAAGCGACTGTATGCGTTGCGGGATGTCACGGCGACCGTGCCGTCGAGAGCACTCATCATCGCGAGCATTATGTCAAAAAAACTGGCGGAGTCGGTGGATCGGCTTGTGCTGGATGTGAAGTTCGGCAGCGGCGCTTTCATGAAGACCCGCAAGGAGGCGGAGTTGCTGGCCGCCGGGCTCACCGCGGCGGGCGAGAGCAATGGAGTCCGCACAACCTTTCTGCTGTCTCCCATGGAGGAACCGCTTGGGCACACGGTGGGCAATGCCCTCGAAGTGCGTGAGGCGGTCGAAACCCTGCAGGGGAACGGCCCGGAGGATTTGGTGTCGCTCACGCTCGACCTCGCGGCGATCCTCTCGGATTCTCCGAGACAGATCCTTGCCGAACGACTTCAGAATGGTTCGGCCTGGGAAAAATTTCTTGCCCTTGTCGAGGCCCAGGGTGGCGACACAAGGGCCTTCGAGGACTGGACGACGTTCCACCCGGCTCCGGTCATTCGTCCGTTTCCGGCTCCTCACGACGGGAGGATTGTCAGCATGGACGCGGGGAGGATTGGCAGAGCCGCCGTCCAACTGGGGGCGGGACGCCACAAGACCGATGACTCCATCAACCCTGCCGTCGGATTCTCTGGCATCCGGAAAGTTGGTGAGCGTATTTCGAAAGGCGAGCCGCTCCTCTGGGTTCACGCCGCCTCGGAAGCGGACGCGGATGCCGCCGCACAGGCGATTTCGCTTGTGGTGCGGTGAGCCCAAGCGGGCCTGCCGGGTGAAGGGATTCTCATGGCGCACTCAGCGTCTCCAACCGCTGGAAACAATGACGGGGCAACATCTCGTGTCCGCCCTGAAAAATCGTCAGGGAAAGTTTCTCGATCTCCCGATGGAATTTCACCGCGCGTCCCTCGATGGGTTCCGCGCCCTCCAGATCGGGCAGGCCCCGGCTCAGGATGGCTGAGAGTTCCCGCTCGTCAACCGCATCGGAACCCCTGCCAAAATGGCGGACCATTTTGTTGAAGAAGAGGATGGAGTGGGAAACAGGCACGCTTCCCGTGGTGCCGTCTTCAATGCCGGCAGAGATTTCCAGACGCGGCAGCGGACCCGCAGGCGGCGTCCAATGAAGCGGCGAGCGGCGACGGGCCTCTGCGGCATCAAAATGGGCGGCGGTCGAAACGCATTGCAAAACGTCCTTCGCGTAATGCCCGCCCCGACTGAGCGATTGCCAATACCAGGCCTCCAAGTCCGAGATCGGCACCCAGGACAAAACCGCCTTCACTCCGGAGGTTTTCAAATACGCTCCGAGCCCCGCATACCCGCCGCCCGAAACACCCGCCACAAAAACGTTCTCCGCGTCGGCGCCGGTGGCGTCCCGCGCAAAGTCCACCGCATCCTGAAGATCGTCCACCGCACCTGGACTCAGGCAGGCTTCCGGCCGGTTGTTCCGACCCCGGAAATCCGGATGGCAGTAATTCCAGTCCTTCTCCACCGCGAGCGGGGCGAGGGGATCTTTCTGGGTATAATCCGCCGACCAGGTGTGCAGGCTGATCACCAGCGGACGCCGTTTCGCGGTGGCCCGGAACAAATAGGCCTTCTGGATTTCGCCATCCCTCCGGCTGGGAATGTCCACATCGGCAAAGTTTTCCGGCCAGGCGCCGGAGCGGGTGTCATCCCACTTGGGCGCACCGGGAGGAGGAGGATTCGACATGGGTTCTGACAATTCGCTCCGACACTAATACGGGATCGGTCGGGAGGAGGCCATTAGAAATATGCCGAAGCCTTGAGACAAAGGCTGGCTGCCTGTGCGAAGAAGATGGTGCCCAGGTCGCGCAGATGATACGGGGAGGCGTCTGTTCCGTCCGGGGGCAGGACTTTTTCCAGGATGGCACCCCGGAGGTTCGGATCCCGTGGGTTGGTGAACTGAACGCTCATGCAAAACTCCAGTGCCTTCCGGACAAGCGGGAAGTATTGGGTTTGTCCGCATTCCAAAGCCGCCCGCAACAGCACGATGGCGGCGCAGGCACTGCCGCTCGTGGCGTGGCCGAAACTGTCCGTGCTGAAATCCGTGTAGGTGTTGCGGAAGAATCCGCCATCCCGCCGCAGGGCGTTGGCATACCACTCCGCCGCGCGCAGGGCGCAGTTGCGGTGTCGGGCGTCTCCGGACTCCAGCCAGGCATCGAGCATCGGACCGCCCCACCAGTAGGCGTGGCGCGGGTGCATGCGCCCGGCATCCTGGCTGCAGGGCAGGTAGGAAACCCAGTTGCCGGGGGGAGTTTCGGTGGCCAGCAGACGTTCCGCCGTTTCAAAAAACGTGGCGCGGAACGAAGCCTTTCCGGTCCTCAGAAATCCCTTCAAAAAAATTGCATCGTCGAGCAGGGGGCGGAGGCGGCGTTCTTCGGGAATGTCCCGATAGGAACTGATGATAAAAAATTCCCGCCGGACCGGGTCGTAGCTGTTCCGGAACACGCCTTTTCCTTTGCAATAGGCCGTCCTCTCAATCCAATCGAGGGCATCAATCACAGCCTGTTCGTAGTGTTTGTCGCCGCTGAGATCGGCAAGAACCAACAATCCGTCCATGGCCTCCAGGATGGCGCTGGTGTTGACGCTGTGCGGCGCATCCTCGTAGGCGAGGGGAAGGCCGAAGTCCGGGGAGTTCCGGTCGGTGATCCGGTTGCGCATCAGGAAATCCGCGATGGACATCGCCGCCTCATTGCAGAAGTCCCCATCGGGCAGGTGGGGAGCCGCCCAAAGGAGTGCCTTCATGCCCTGCGAGGAATGCCAGTAGGGACAGAAGAATCCCCATTGCCGGACGCGCGCGGAGTATTCGCCCCGCAGTGCGCCGCGCCAGTCGGGGTAGGCGATCTCCGTGGGAAGGCAGCCGTCGTCCGGTTGGGGTGTGGTGAGCAGGGCGACATCGGTCAGCCAGCGGCAGGCGCTGTTGAGGCTTTCCCGGAGGCGCGACAAAAAGGCTTTGTCGAAGACTCCGTGAACTTCCGGTGAAATCAGGACATCAGTGGACATGAAAGTGTGTTATTTGGTTTCCACCAGTTTCAGGGTGATGGCTGTCGCGTCGGCGCCGAGATTCATCACGGGGTTCGGGTGACTGACCTTGATGGTTCCCGAAAGGTCTCCGACGGGATGGTGCGGGGTTGTAAGCGTGGCGGCGACGACCACGGGACGGTCGCCGCGATCCTCGACCACGCAATCCACGAAGTCCACGCCTCCGGGCGTCTTCGTGATTTGCGGACGGCGCAGAAAGAGGACGACCGGGGCATTCGGCACGGCGTCATCAACATCCTTCCCGACCAATTCGGGTGAGACGATCGGCCCTCGGTTGCTTTGGGCCACGTTCTTGAGCGTGCAATTTTCAAAGCGAATCCGGGCACGGTTCCGGGATTTGTCATAGAGGTAGATGCCCGGTCCCTGCGTGTTCTCCGCCGTGCAGCCGAGGAAGCGGATGGTTCCCGAGGGGTTGTTGTCGCCCACGGCACCCACGACAAAGGCCGCACCTTTGTTGTTCACCACGCGGCAGTTCTCGAAGGTGATGTCCAGGGGCGGGGATTTTTCCGCGCTGAGCTTCAGGAAATAGGTGATGAATCCGGCGCCGCCGTTGTTTTCGGAAAGACAGTTCCGCACGGTGATGCGTTCGGCGGACTGCCCGTCGCCGTTCGGTTCGATGTCAAATCCCGCCTCCGGCGCGGCCCCTTCGGTGTTTTTGAAAACGCAGTTCTCGATCAGGAGGTCGCTCCCGGCGATGACGGAAAGTCCCTGCCTGTGGTTGGCGTCGGAAATGACGTTGCGAATGACGACATGGCGGCAGCCGTTGAGCGTGTTGGAGCGGCTGAGATAGATCCCGTCCCCTCCGGTTTCCCGCACCGTCAGGTTCTCGACACGAACATTTTCACATCCGAGGAGGCTGATCCCATGCCGCCATTCCGACTTCTTATACGCCGCCATTTGATAATGTCGTTTATGCATTCGCAGGACGACGGTGCCTTCGCCGCGGATCACGAGGTTTCGCGCGTCGGTTGCCTTGAAGAGGCAGTCCAGCTTGCCCAGAAACCCGCCCTTCTTTGCTTCGACCTCGACCCCATCTTCAAAGATCAGCTCCAGGTCGCCGCGCAGGGTAATCGGAGTCACAACCCATGGCCTCCCGATGTTGGGCACCCGGACAATCCCGGCACCGGAATCAATCGCGCCTTGCAGGGCGGCGGTGGCGTCCTCGGCGGTCGGCTTCCAGTCCGCGGCATTGACGGCTTGAATCGGTTTGTCTTCCGCGGCACTGACTGCGGAAATTCCGGGCAGGGAGAAAAGAATTCCCAAAAGGAGGTATGCGGATCTCATAAATCGGTGGGCGGTGAGGGAGGTCAGGCGACGGCGACCGCCTGGTTGTGATGCGTGGTTTCGCCAGGAACCAGTTCGACAGGTTGACAGATGTTCTCCGGCACCTGATGGCCCCCGGCGAGGAGCGCGAGCGTGTCCAGCGCACAGCCGGCCATGGCCGACCAGTCGCAGGTGATGTGGGTGAGGCTCACGCCCGGAAAAAGGGATTCGACGGGAAACTGGCCGTAGTTCGTCGTGATGATGGAAAGATCGTCCGTGATCCTTTCGCGGAATCGCGGGTGGGATTGCAGCAGATTGAGGGAACCCGAGGTCGGAAAAACGAGCGCCTGAATTTCCGGATGGTCGGGGAGGTAAAAGTCCAGAAGCAGATCGGCCAGACGGTTCTGATTGAAGGCTCCGTAATCCAGGAAATACGGCCTCGGATGAAACTCCGCGCCGCGTTTCCGATAGGTCTTGCGAAAGGCATCCATCCAGACCTGCGAGTAGGGATCGGAAACATTCTTCCCGATCACGCCGTAAGTCGCATGTCCGCGCCCGATCAAATGGCGGTCGATCAATTCCGCCGCGCAATCATAGTCCGGAATGACGTGATGCAGTCCATCGCCCGCGATGGTGCGGCCGAGAACGACTGTGGGAAAAAGTTTGGCCGTTTTGAACAACAGCTTCAACTGATCTTCCTGCGGATGCACCCAGACGATTCCGGACAGTTCCTGCCGACGAATGCGCTCCAGCCACTGGTGTTCGTGATGGGGCCGTGCCGCCGCGTGCAGGACAGTGAAGGCACAATCATGTGCATCCGCCCAACGGCTGACCCCGTCCAGGATCGTGGCGTAATACCAGGAACCGGGTTGCTCCGCCCACCAGGGCGGCACGATGCCGATGCGCTTTCCCCGCAGATCATCTCCCGAAGATTTTGAGGGTTGCAGGTAGGTGCCGACCCCCTGCTTGCGCGTGACCGCCCCCTTGTCCTCCAGAACCCGGAGCGCACGGCGGATGGTGGTTCGCGCCACGGAAAACTCCGCTGCCAAGGCGTGTTCATCCGGCAAGGCCAGCGGCACATCCAGCCCCTCGCGGCGAACCTGCAGCTTCTCAGCAATCTGATGATAAATCGGCATCACTGGATTGTGTGTAAACAAATTGAAGAAAATTTCCAGCTAAAATTCCATAAAAATCTTATTGACTACATACAATCTTCGTGATTTTCTCAAAAACGTTCACCGAAGGAACACCCCGACAACATCAAAACCCTATGAAAACGACCCCTCAAAAATTCCTGCTGCTTGCGCTTGCTTCGTGCCTGCCCGTTTTTTGTTTCCAAGCCCAAGCGCAGATCTGGACCTCCGCCATCGGACTCTATGAGTTCAACAACAATCTGAATGACTCCAATGGATTAGCCAGCAGCGGCACCAGTTGGCAGCGGTCGACCGACTCTGCGGTTTCGGCGGTCTACTCCAATGTCGGTTCCTCCACTCTGCCCGGCTGGGATGGCGTGGCGTTGTCGTTGGCGAGCACGCGCTACGTCAATCTGGGGCAGGGAGCCAGCAATGAGTTCCAGATCACGGGAGACCTGACGCTCTTCGCCCGCGTCAATGTCACAGGAACGGGGACAACGCTTGCCATCATCAGCAAGGACGGCACCGCCGGCAATCGCTCTTATGCGCTGCGACTGGAGAACATCACCGGGTCCGGAGGCACACTCAGCAGCCGTTTCAACGGCGCGACCACAATCTCTCACACATCAGCCAGCATCACCACGGGAAAGTGGATGGATCTGGCGGTGGTTTTTGATGCAAATGACCGGATCGAACTTTACCTGGACGGCGTCAGCGTGAGCACGATCACAAGTGGCGTTCCGGCATCCCTCACGAACAACTCCACGACACCGCTCCTGTTCGGTGCCGTTCCCCAGGGCAGCCCCATCGGAGCCGACAACTGGACGGGATTGATGGAACGCGCCGCCATCTGGAACACAGCCCTTACGGACGCGGAAGTTCTCAGTCTCAGCGTGCCGGAGCCTCAGACCGTGGCAATGATTCTCTCGGCGGGCTTTTTCGTTGTTCTGTGGAGGATTCGCCGACGGAGAGGCCAGAGAATCTAGTTCCTTCCCACATTCTGACATATGAAGGAACTTATGGGGTTCGGCTGGAAAATTTCGGCAGGCCTTCTCTGCATCGTTGGGTCCGTTTTTGCGGGATCTACCGGAATCCTTGAGTCTGCGGATGCCGTCTTTGCCTTCAATGGCAATGCGAAATCCCAATCGGAAAAAATGCAGGGCGTCGAACGATTCGTCGGCGATGCGGGCTACCTTCCGTATTCCTTCGAGAATGAGAAAAACCAGGTCGTCAGCTTCAACGGGCAATCGGCCATCGAAATTCCTGACCTCGCGAATCTCGATTCCAGCCAGGGGTTGACGATCGCGCTGCGTTTTCGCCTGGACGCCCAGAGTGGCGCGTTGGTGTCTCAACGGGCCGAGGCGGGACGCCGGTCTTTTCAGATTGCCTGCGAAAAACAGGATGCGGGCAGCCTTCTCCGATGGACCGTCTCCTCCGCCGGAGGAAAGGATTTTTCGGTGGAGGTGCCGGAGATCGCCCGGGAAACCTGGATGACTGGAGTCTTCGTCTATGACCCGGGCGTTTCGCTCTCCATCTTCATTGATGGAAAACGAGTGGCACACCAGGAGGACCCGACAATGATTCCCAGCAGCGTCCGCCAAATTTCCGATCTCCCGTGGTTTGTGGGAGCCCAACCTTTTCCCTCTGCGGATGCTCTCTCCAATCATCTCCGGGGACCGGTGGATGCCCTCGCAGTCTGGAGTCGGGCACTCACCCCGGAGGAAATTCGGCAGGTTTCCGCGACAATTTCCAATGGGCTATGATCCCACCGGTGCCAGAAAATCCCTGATTTCGCTCCGCGGCGGCTGGACTCTGGTGGAGATGCTGGTCCTCGTCTGCATCGTGGCCATCCTGCTCGCCCTGATGATGCCTGCGGTGTCCCACATGCGGAAGGCGGCACAGAATGCGAAATGCCTCTCCAACCTCAGAGGCCTTGGAACGGCAGCCCTTTTATATGTCGCCGAAAATGACAACTACCTTCCTCCCGTCCGCATGGAGCCGCCCGCCCCGGCCGTCAATGGCCTGTGGTATGATCACCTCCACCAATACATCGGACGCGAGCCGGGGCGAGCCGGGCGCATGGAACCAGGTCAGCCACAGAACAATCCGTGGTGGTGTCCGTCCGTCGTCGCTCCCAGTCGCCGCTACACATATGCCATCAACCGGATTTGCGGGTTTGGCGGCTCTGGAGACCCGGTCCGCTACGTCAAAATGGGACAGCGGTTCATCAACAAAACAGGTGAAATCCTTCCGTTGGAGGGACCTCTTTCAAAAACCGCGTGGTTTGCCGATGGGCGCAGCGAATATTTCATGCCGGTCGTCGGCGGATTGGGAAATTCCATTGACTGGCGGCACGCCAACAGCCATGCCAATGTGCTTTTCATGGATGGACACGTTGAAGGGGTCAAAGACCCGGAGTTCTCCACCAACGCCTCACTCTTTCAAGAACCGAAGTGGGCGACCTTTTTCGGCCAGACGCCCTGAGATCCGCGGGGTTAAGGGGTCAGGCATGACAGGGTTAAGGGGTCAGGCATGACATATTAACATTATCTTGATGTGTGATCGGTGGCCTGGTATGGGTGATCCATGCCAAGACAGGCACGGATTGAGTTTGCAGGGGCGATTTATCACGTGATGGCGCGTGGGGATCGGCGAGAGGCGATTGTGAGGGACGACGAAGATCGGAAGACATTTGTCCGAACACTGGGAGAAGCCGCAGAGCGTGCCGGGTTTCGTGTGCATGCCTGGGTTTTGATGGACAATCATTATCACCTCCTGCTCGAGACGCCGGAAGCAAATCTCTCGCTTGGCATGGGGTGGATGCAGAACGCCTATACTCGGAGGATCAACACGCGGCACGGACTGTGGGGGCATGTGTTCGGAGGGAGATACAAGGCGATTTTGATCGAACCGGGCGACTGTTTTTGGGCGGTGTTGGATTACATTCATCTGAATCCGGTGCGGGCGGGGAAGGTCGAAAGGGAGTCCGGGTTGGAAAGCAGCCGTTGGAGCAGTCTGCCCGGGTATTTGACCGAGCCCGGCAAACGTCCGAAGTGGTTGGAAACGGCGACGGGTCTGAGTGTGGTCGGCTGCAAGGACACGGGGTTCGGACGACGGAAATTTCTGGAGATCCTGGAGGAACGGGTGGATTGGAAGGCGCCGGGAAAAGCCGGGCGAGAATACTCCGCAGGAGAGGGCGAGTCGAAGCTGGCGGTCTATTCGAGCTTGAAGCGGGGATGGTTTTTCGGCTCGCAGGTCTTTAAGGAACGTCTGCTGGGGATGATGGAAAAGCGGCTGCCAGGACGTGTCAAGCGGAGCGGAATTCAATCAGTCGCAGCCAAGGATCATGGGGAATGGATGGCCGAAAGGATTGTGAAAGCCGGCTTGAAGGTCATGGAGACAGACGAAGCGGATCTGAAAGGAGCTGCGAAAGGCGACTGGCGGAAAGGTCTGTTGGCGGAAATGATCCAGCGACGGACAACGATGAAGCTGGATTGGATTAGCCACAGATTACGAATGGGAGAGCGCCCGAGTTGTTGTCGGACGATTCGGAAAATTCGAGAGGAGATGTCGCGTCAAAGCGAATGGCGTAAGCTCCACGAGCGAATCGAGAAAATGTTAATATGTCATGCCTGACCCCTTCTGC
>JACSRU010000076.1 GCA_014879575.1 Chthoniobacterales bacterium
CCTTCACTGCGTGAAGTCCGCCCGCCTCTTCTTGGTTCAACACACCAACAAATCCTCCGCGCCCCTGCGCCCCTGCGCGAGAATGTCTTTCACAAACTGGAGCCCGAGTCCATTGGCTCGGGCCGATCAGTGTCCGATCAGTGGTTCTGATATTTATCCTTTCTGGTTCCACTTGCCAGAAAACCAGATTTCTGGAAAAGTTTCCCGCATGAAGACGACATTGGATATTCCGAATGATCTCTACCGACAGGCGAAAGCCGTTGCCGCGTTGGAAGGGCTCCGGATGAAGGATCTTATTTCGGAAGGGCTCCGGCTCACGCTCGAGGAGCGGCGGCGGGGGAAGTCGGACGCGCTCGAAGTGTTTCGGGAGATTCGCGCCCGCCCGCTTCATGCTTCGGAAGCGGTCGCCGCGATCATTGAGGAAAGTGACTCCAGGCGACGGGAGGGATGGCGTCGGGCCGACACCCCATGACGAGGCGGCTCCATTTGGACACCAATGCCCTGATTGCGCTGAGCGACCCTTCCCATCCCCTGTTTCGGCAAATCGAGCAGCACCTCCAGGAAGGCTGGACCCTTGGCACCGACGCGGTGGCCTGGCACGAATTCACACGGGGACCATTGCTCAAGGAAGACCATCAGCGGGCCCTGCGCATCCTTGAGGACCGGGTGACACCCATCACCCGCGAAATCGCGGAACGGGCGGCGGAACTTTTCAACATCACCGGCCGCCGACGGGCCTCCACGGCCGACTGCCTGATCGCCGCCGCCTGTCTTCACAACCATGCGGCCTTCGTGACCTTGAACCGCGGGGACTTCCTTGTTTTTTCCCCTCACGGCCTGAAACTTTTCCCGCCCACAAAGTAATCCGCAAAATCGTGCAGCGACAACAGCCAGGCTTTCAAGGAATGGAAGTCGCCCTTGACTGCGGCCTTATTCAAGGGTAATTCTCCGGTATGATCACGACTGTAACGGGAAAGAACCAGGTCACGCTCCCGGCGGAGATTGTGCGATCCTTGAAACTCGCGCCCGGGGTCAAGCTGAGTTGGTTTATTGGCGCGGACCACACGCTCCGGGCCCACCGCATTGCTTCCCGCCAGGAGCAGGCACACGAATTGATGGGACGGGGACGCAAGTTTTTGCGCTCCGGACGGAACCCAATCACCGCTCTGGTTGCGGAAAGGGGGGCTGACGGTTGACCCACCTTTTCGATACCTCCGCATTTCTCATCTACTTTTTTGGGGAGCCGGGGGCGGAAAAATTGGCGTGCCTGCTTGGCAACGAGGATTCCTCCGCCGGCCTTTGTGCCATAACGGCCACGGAATTCTGGGCCAGTCTGAAGGCGGAAAAATGCGAATCCTCCTTCCTGCCCGAATGGAAAGCCTGTCGTCCGTTGTTTGAACTCGTATCGGTCGATGAATCCGTCGCTCTTCGGGCGGCGGAACTCCGGGCTGCGGCATCGGAGCGACTTCCCACGGTGGATTCTTTGATTGCCGCTTGCGCCTCCCTTCACGATGCCGTCCTCGTCCACCGCGACCCGCATTTCCAATCCCTCCCCGCCACCCTGCTCAGGCAGGAGTATATCGAAGACAATCCAGCCTGATCCGGACGGGCAAAACGGAATGTTCTCCCGCAGAGGCGCGGAGACGCAGAGGAGAGAGGCGGGCGATCCGGTTCCCGGATCGGAGTCTGTGTGGTCAGACGACTCGACAAGCGAGCTTGTCAGATCGCCTGCCCACACAGACCCCCGGCCTCTCCCTGGTCCAATACGCCAACAAAAATCCTCACAAAAAATCCTCTGCCGTTGAAAGCCTGTCCGTTCGGGCTTCGCCCGATCCGTTGCAGCAGTTTTATCTCTTTCCTCTTTTCGATTTCTCCGCGCCTCCGCGCCCCTGCGGGAGAATGTCTTCGCGACTTCGCGGTTGCCTCCCCGGCTACCCAGAACGGCCAGGCTTCACGGACTGAGGAGGGGCAGTGTCGGGAAGAGCTTTTGAAAATCCGCGGTGTTTCGGGTGATAAGGCCTTGATGGCGCAGGGCGAATGCTCCGATGAGCACGTCGGCGATCGGGCGTTTCGCCCCCTGCCCCCGGCGGCGCACCTGAATGTGCCGGGTCCACGCCTCACAGGCATTGACGGTGTCTTCCATCAGCCAGCCTTCCTCGTGTCCCACACCCAGTTGAAAAAGGAACTCTTCCTGGGCGTTTCGCTCCCCGGAAAACGCCGGCGCCAGCTCCACAAAAGAAATTGGACAGATGAGCAGCCCTTCTGGAAGCAGGGCCCTTAAAAGCCTCTCCGAGCAGATCGCAAACTCGGAGTCGTCGAGGCCAATATCCAACAAGATACAGGTGTCAACGACCCACGCCATCAACTGCCCTCCCCTTCCCGCAGCACGGACATCCAATGGGCCGTGTCTTTCGCCGGCCCTTTTTGAAATTGCTTCATGAACCCCCGCATGGAGCGACCCTTCCGATCCGTCGCCTTTCGCACGACCACAACCCGGCACTCCGTGTCGGAAATCATCTTCCACATCAATGGTTGACCAGGGCGAATCCCCAACTTCCTGCGCAGGGCCGCGGGCATTGAAACCTGACCCCTTTCCGTGAGTGTCGTAAGAGCTGGTTTCATAGGAGAATGGATATCATGTAGCCGCATCATGTGTCAAATGAAGCCTGATCCGGACGGAATGTTCTCCCGCAGAGGCGCGGAGACGCAGAGGGAGAGAGGCGGGCGATCCGGGAAC
>JACSRU010000122.1 GCA_014879575.1 Chthoniobacterales bacterium
GGGCCCGAGGATTCGCAGGTCACCTGGGAGGGAAGTTCCGACGGCCAGTCCGTCATCTCGGGCGGCCGGCGGATTGGCGGTTGGAAGCCCGCCGGGGGCGGCCTCTGGCGCGCCGAGATCCCCGAGGTGCGCGAGGGAAAATGGTACTTCGAACAACTTTGGGTCAATGGACGCCGGGCCGTGCGCGCCCGCACCCCTAACAAAGGCTTCCTCCACATGGACGCCCCGGCCACTTCCGGCATCTTTCCCAGCGAGGGGCCGGATGAGAAAAAATGGGAGGACAGCCTCCGGTATCTGGCGTTTTGCGCCTCACCCGAAACCATTCGGGAACTGGGCAAGGCAACTCCCGAAGAACTTAGGGATCTTACCCTGGTCATTCCTCACAGTTGGGATATCTATCGCTACCGCGTGAAAAAGATCGATCCCGTGGCGGGGGCGGTGTTGATGACGCAGGCCAGGAAGGGCGAGTGGCGCCAATTCCTGACGGCAAAAGAGCCCGACGGCCGTTTTTACGCGGAGAACTATCGCGCCGCCCTGGACGCGCCTGGAGAATGGTTTCTGGGGCGTGACGGGGGCCTGCTCTATTATCCGCTTCCGGGCGAGGACATGTCCCAGGCGGAGGTCGTGGCCCCGGTGGCGGCAATGCTGGTGAAGGTGGACGGAGCCGAACACATCACGTTCAGGAACATCTCCTTTGTCCACCAACTATGGACCAAGGGCACCGACGACTACGGCGATTCCGAGGCGGTGTATCGATTGGGCGCCGCCATCGAGATCAACCGCTCCAAGGATATTATCTTCGAGCAATGCGAGATCGCCCATACCGGCACCTATGGAATTTGGTTCCACCTCGATGTCACGAACGGGGGGGTGTGGCACAGCCACCTTCATGACCTGGGAGCAGGCGGAATCCGAATCGGCCCCACGAACGAGCCCCGCGAGGGAACCGGCTTCGTCACCGTCGACAACACCATCATCCAGCAGGGAGGCCGATTTTTTTCCGACGCGGTTGGCATCCTCGTCGGCTATGCGAGCGACAACACCGTCACGCACAATGACATCGGGGATTTCTTTTACTCCGGAATGATCTCCGGCTGGCACTTGGGCTACGGCGAGTCCTTCGCTTATCGAAACCGCATCGAGAACAATCACATTCATCACCTGGGATGGGGCGTGATGAGCGACATGGGCGGATTCTACAATCTCGGCACGACCTTCGGCACGGTGGTGAGAGGGAATCATATTCACGACATCAGCCGGTATCGCTACGGAGGATGGGGGATCTATGCCGACGAGGGCACCAGCGGGATTCTGATCGAGAACAATCTCGTGCATGACACCACAGACGCCGGTTTCCGCCTGCACTATGGATATTACAATACCATCAGGAATAATATCTTTGCCTTCGGAAAAAACGGACAAATCGGGCGCTCCCGCAACGAGGGACGGCTCCGGTTTATTTTCGAGAGAAACATCGTGGTTTGGGAGGCGGACGCGCCCCTGCTCGAAGGGGATGCCTCCAATTGGAGCTATCAGGAAAATCCGCCCAAAGGCGAACCGAAGAAGACCTATGTGATGCGCAATAATTTGTACTGGCCCATCGGAGGCAAAATGCCCGCCCGGCTCGCCGGAACCTGGACGTGGGAGGAATGGCGCCAGCAACGGGACAAAGGCTCCCTCGTAGCCGATCCCCGGTTTGAAAACCTGGCTGCCCGCGATTTTCGCCTGAAAGCCGACAGCCCCGCCAAAGAGATTGGCTTTGTCCCGTGGGATCTCAGCCTCGCGGGCGTGCGTGCCGACGGTCCACGGGGCGAAGCCTGGCCGCGCCTGGCCGCGCAGCGGACGTTCCCGAACTGGAAGGAAGAATCCAAGCCCTGGCCTTCCCGCCCCTTCGCCGTCGCGTTGAACACCTTTGAAAATGCCGCTCCGGGAACGCTGCCCCTCCTCACGGCCAACGCTCTCACCGAGAAAAAAGGCGACTCGATTGCCGTATCGGAAGACGCTTCTTCGCTCATCCCGGTGAGGGGGGGACCGTCGGGGAAGTCCGTGCGATCCTTGAAGTTCCAGGATGCGGCCGGACTTTCCGTTTCCTACCATCCGTTGCTCTCCCTGTCGCCAAACTGGGAAAAGGGGACGGTGAGCGTCACCTTCGACGTGATGGGAGAACCCGGAGCCGAGTGGTATTTTGAAATGCGAACCACCTCTGACGGGGAATACAGCGCCGGCCCCCGCATCGCGTGGAAAAATGACAGGCTCGTCGCGGGCGAATCCACCGCCTTGGGCCGGCTTGCGCCCGGAGAGTGGGCGCGCGTCGCCATCACGGCCACCCTTGGCGCGGGGAAATGGAATGTGTCCCTGACGCGGCAAAACGGTGTCGTTCAGAATTTCGACAACCTGCCGTGCAAAATGGAATGGAACCGGTGCTCCACCATCCTCTGGGTGGCTTCCGCCGACAAGAAGGCGGCATTTTTCGTGGATAACCTGGAGATTGCCGCAAAGCCGTAACCGCCAATCCGACAAACCCAGCCTCCTTTTTTATGCGCCATCTTTCTTTCCCGCGTCTTCTTGTGTTGTTATTCCCCGCCGCTCTCGGGTCCTTATGGTCGGCGGACATCGTCCTCAGTCCTGGGGGCGCGATTTCCACCCCGGAGGCGGCCCGCGACGCGGCCCGCCTGGCCGCGAAACCCGCGCGAATCCTCGTCGGCAAGGGGGTGTATCCGATCACGGAACCGCTT
>JACSRU010000176.1 GCA_014879575.1 Chthoniobacterales bacterium
CAAAGGAGCGTGGGCATCCTGCCCGCTGCTTCTGCTCACGGGCGAATGCCCGCCAGTTTTCCTTTTGCAAAAAATGGAGATGCGCCCGCCACCCTCCGCACCTCATGGGGCGGAGGGTGGAATTTGGCCATTTTGGAGAATTCGTAGAACGAGCTTCCCTGCTCGTTTGCCCGCATCTTTCCAGCCTCCTCACACATCTCGTGTTCAGCATCAAGAACCGGGAACTCTCGCTCACGGGAGAAGTTGGTGCCCTTCTGAACTTCGGTGACTTCCTCTTTGTGATCTTTGCGATCTTTGTGGTTCCATTCCCGTTTTAGATTTTACCCTTCCAGCCGGTCCAGAGGGCTCAAGGCCGCACTCGCTCCCCGCCCAAGAACATGCGTGTAGATCATCGTCGTACTCACATCGGAATGCCCCAACAACTCCTGCACAGTGCGAATATCCGCGCCTCCCTCCAGCAAATGCGTTGCGAAACTGTGCCTCAACGTGTGCGGCGTCACGGGCTTCGTCAGTCCCGCGCGCAAAGCGGCGCGTTTCACCAATTGCTGAATGCCGCTTTCACTCAAATGATGGCGCCGAATCTTCTTCGTCCAAGGGTCCTCCGAAAGTTCACCTGCGGGAAATAACCAATACCATCCCCACTCCCTCTCCGCGTTGGGATACTTCACAGAAAGCGCCTCCGGCAAAAACACCCCCTCCACCCCCAATGCGCGATCTTTCTGCCATCTCTCCCGGGCCACCGCCGTTTGCGTCTCCAATGCCTTTCGGCTCTTCCTTGGCAGGGGAACCCGGCGGTCTTTGTCCCCCTTGCCTCCGCGCACCACAATATACTGGTTTCCAACATCCACATCCTTGATCCGAAGTCGCACACACTCCAACACCCGCAGCCCGGCCCCATACATCAATTCCGCCATCAGACGTCCTCCACCTTCCATCCCTTCCAGAAGGCTCCCAACCTCCTCCTGTGTCAGAACCGTTGGAACCCGCTTGCGCGTCACCGGACGCTTGACCGCGCCTCCAGACGGACGCTTCAACACCACGCGAAACACAAACTGCAATGCGCTCAATGCCTGGTTCAACGTGGATGCGGAAACCCGCCGCACCAACGTGAGATACTCCAGATACTCCTTGGCCAGATCCCACTGAATCCCGTCGCGCGCCTCCGGCCGCGTAAAAACCACAAACCGCCTCGTCCACTCCAAATACGTTTTCTCCGTCCGATAGGAATACCGTTCCACGCGCAAGGACTCCCGAACGCCATCCAAAAACCCCTCGTACCTCGGCGGACACTCTCCGGCATCGGACCGGCCGACAAACCGCTCCGCCCCTTCCAACGGCCCGCGTCCTAGATCCGCAGCCTCCTCCGATCCAAGATCCGTCGGAACTCGTCGCACCATGTCGTCCGGCCAATACCGGGCCCACTCCCTCGGCTCCACATTCTGAAACAAAATACGCAGAGCTTCCTCAGCCTGATGCACTTGCCAGCCTTTCTTTGCGGATGCACCGAGATGACTCAAAAAAGCCCGAACATCTTCCAAATTTCCCTCGTCAAAACTCCGGGGTTTGATAAACTTTATCCAGCTCAGCACCCAACCCCTATAAAAATCCTGGTGCCTTCTCTCCACCCCCTGCTGCTTCAATGCCATCCGAAACCGCATCCAACGATCTTCCCAAAGCGCTGCCGCCCTCGACATTGCAAACTTCTCGCGTCCGTCAGGATTCATGATTTAGAATGATACCATGTTTCCGCAATAATTCAACATATCACGCTACAATACGTTCTGCAAAAAATATGCGCCGAAACACCTCTCTTTCGATCTATTCAGTTTTCACATTCATTGTTCTTTTTCCGAAACTGATGTTTGCGGAGACCCCAATCCAACGGGCAGACTGGTCAAAATATTTCGATGAGGCAAACGCCCAAGGAACCATTGTGGTCTCCGACGAGCGGTCAGGAGGTAAGGGGACTATGGCATTCAACATCGGGCGAGCAGAGAAGCGATTTTCCCCCGCATCGACGTTTAAGATTCCCCATGCGCTTTTCGCATTAGATGCAGGAGTCATCCGCGACGAGTTCGAGACGAAAGCCTGGGATGGAGTGAAGAGGAGTTTTCCGGGATGGAATCAGGATCAGAATCTTCGCTCATCCATGCGATATTCGGTTGTTTGGGTTTATGAGGGTTTTGCAAGAGAGATCGGGGAAGAAAAGGAACGGGAGTATTTGGAGAAGGTTCAATACGGCAACCAAGATTCCAGTGGTAAGCAACCCTTTTGGATTGAAGGGAATCTGCAGATTTCGGCGCAGGAACAACTGGATTTTCTGAAAAGGCTATACCGTAACGAACTGCCTTTCAGTCTTGCAAATCAGCGCCTCATTAAGGACATCATGATTGTTGAAGCAGGTCCTGAATGGATATTGAGAGCGAAGACGGGCTGGAGTGGAACCGTCGGGTGGTGGGTCGGATGGGTTGAGCATCCCAAGGGACCTGTATTTTTTGCCCTCAACATCGATACACCAGGCCGAGTCGAGGATCTTCCGAAGCGCGAGGCAATCACTCGAAAGATTTTGAAGTCGATAGAGGCACTTCCATGAAACAAAAAGCAGAACCAGGCGGTGCACCCAACGCTCGCCCGCGTCACGCATCGTGCTTGTCGCTTCGCTCCGGCACGAGTCGCGCCGCGGGCGAGCGCGGGTGACCTTTGACGTTAGC
>JACSRU010000106.1 GCA_014879575.1 Chthoniobacterales bacterium
CGACGGCGCCGTCGGCGCCTTCCTTCCCCTGAGCGGTCCGCAGGGAGACTTCGGACAATCCACCGTCGAGGGAATCAAGCTGGCGATCACGCAAATCAACGAGGCGGGAGGGCTCCTCAAACGTCCGCTCCACCTCATTCTGCGCGATACGAATTCCAAGGGCCGCGAGGCCGCACAACTCGTCCGCCAACTGGTGACTGAGGACCGCGTCGTGGCTCTCATCGGGGAGATCACCTCGGAAAATTCCCTGTTGGCAGCTCCCGTGGCGGCGGAGCTTGGCATCCCCATGATTTCTCCGGGGTCCACCCATGCCGACGTGACCAAAGCCGGACCCGGCATCTTCAGGGTTTGTTTCGTGGATCCGTTCCAAGGCAGGGTCATGTCGAAATTCTCCAGCTCGATCGGCGTCACCAAGGCGGCCATCCTTTTTGACCCGGAAGATCCGTATAGCACGTCACTCGCAGCAAGCTTCGAGGAGGATTTCCTGGCCCGCGGCGGCGCGATTGCCGCCAAGGAAACCCTCGCATCCGGCGCGACGGATTTCAGTGCTTCCCTCAACGCCATAAAAGACAAGCAACCGGAAGTGATCTACCTGCCCGTCTATTACGCCCGCGCAGCGGCGATCATCAAACAAGCGCGACAATTGGGAATGGATCAGCCGTTCGTCGGAGCGGATGGATGGGAATCCCCGGATTTCCTGAAAATTGGCGGGAAAGCGGTCGATAATACGTATTTTGCCAGCCACTTCTCGGCGGGGGAACCTTCGGAGCGCACGCAAAATTTTGTGAAGGATTACCAGGCCGCGTATGGGCGCGATCCCCTCGCTCTGGCGGCCCTTGGCTACGACGCCATGAATTTCCTGGCGGAGGGGATTCGCCGGGCCGACTCGACGGAACCGGAGGCGTTGCGAAACGCCCTCGCCCAGACGGAGAGTTTCCCGGGAGTGACTGGCACGATCACCCTTGATGCCGAGCGAAATCCCTCGAAGTCGGCCATTGTCATCCGCGTGGATGCCGGGCAATTCAATTACCTCGAAACCGTCGCCCCCTAAGAACCTGTGAAAAAGTTCCCCTTCAAAAAGGCGCATCGCGTGCTTGCAGAAGCCGGGAACTTTATGCAGCCTGATCCAATGGATTTTATGCCCACACAAAGACTCAAGGTGCTTTTTGCCGTCGTTTTTCCGGCTCTCGCCCTATCGCTGACATCCTGCACAACTCCCACCCCCACGAGCGGGCGCAATTCGTTTTCCTTCGATCCCCCGGCCCAGCAACCGTCGAATCCGGCGGACGTCAAGGCCATGCTCAGCACCGGTGCCCAGCGCCTCTACATCGTGGAGGGAAATAAAATCCTCCTGGCCACTCCGGCCACGGTCGGGAAGCCTTCGACCCCCACCCCGCATGGAAATTTTCGCATCTACTCCAAACAAAAGGAACGTCGCCGGGCCAGCAGCCCCGGAGCGGGATATCCCATGACATATTGGATGGAATTCCAGCCCGCCTACGGGATGCACTGGGGGTTCATGAACTCCGAGCCGCGCACGCACGGTTGCGTTCGTCTCCCGCTGAAAGCCGCCAAAAAGGTTTTCAATTTGGTGCGCGTGGGGACCCCGCTTCATGTGGCCACCAGCCAGCCTTGGGATGCCACCGTCGGAAAATCCCTGCCGACTCTGGATGACTCCAGACTCGCCGATCCTCCGCTTTCCTACATGCTGAGTCCGAAGGTGTTTCAGGACGCCCATGCCGGGAAAATGTGGAACTTTCAATAACCCGGACATCGGAGACAGGCGACCTCATATCCCTTCTCGCGCATGATATCCATTCGGGAGGACGGCGGAAACGGGAGCCTGTCTGCCTTTGAACAGGAAATCCACGGGATATTTTCCGAGCAGGGAAAGCTCTCTCACGGCGCGGGCTTTGAGTTTCGCAAGGAACAGCAGGACATGGCGTGCGCCGTGGCCCGCACGCTGGAACAAGGACGGCAAATCGTGGTGGAAGCCGGAACGGGCGTCGGGAAGTCGCTCGCTTATCTCGTTCCCGCCGCCCTCCACGCGATCCGGACCAAACGAAAGGCGGTCATTTCCACCCACACGATTTCCCTGCAGGAACAACTGATCTTTAAGGACATCCCCTTCGTCCAGAATTTGCTGGATGAGGATTTCGAGGCGTTGCTCATGAAGGGACGCCAGAACTACCTCTGCGCCACGCGGCTGGCGCGGGCCCTCGCCCACGCGGCGGATCTCTTCACCACCGAGCAAAAGTCCGAACTCGAACGGATCCGGGATTGGAGTCTGACCACGAAGGACGGCTCGCTCAGCGACTTCCTCGAACAACCGGATCCCGCCGTGTGGGAGGAGGTCCGCAGCGAACAGCATCTCTGCACGCCAAAGATGTGCGGACAAAATTCCGGCTGTCACTACCAGGCCCTGCGGCGTCGGATCGCGGGTGCGCACATGGTCGTGCTCAACCATGCGCTCTTTTTCACCCTGCTGGGTGCGGTCGAGGATGCGGAGCACCGCACGGGAGGACTCCTCTTCGCAAATGATTTCGTGATTTTCGACGAGGCCCACACGATCGAGGAGGTGGCTTCGCGGCACATCGGACAGGAAGTCTCCCAACTCGGCCTCCGCCGGGCCATCCAGCGTCTGTATAATCCCCGCACCAAACGCGGGCTCTTCCAGTTCCTGAAAAACGGATCCGCCTGCAAGGCCGTGGCCGACATCCTCCCCGCCTCGGACAGTTTTTTCCAGGCGGTCACGGCGAAGTGTTCATTCAAAAAAGGCCGCGACTTCCGGATTCGGGAAGCCGGTTGGGTGGATGGCGGGGAGGTCTGCACGAACCTCGCCAGGCTCGGTGAGTTGATCGCCACGGAATCCGCCCGATGCAAGGAGGAAATCAGCGCGGCGGAGCTTCAGGATGCCGCCCGCAAACTCCGCTCCGCCCGGGCGGCGATCACCGATTTCCTCGCGCTCGATCATCCGGATCACGTTTACTGGGTGGAGAAAATCGGGCGCCAGGAACAATTCTGCACGCTTCGCTCCGCTCCGGTCGATCTGGCGGATGCCTTGCGTCGGCTCCTCTTTCGCGAGGGAGCCTGCTCGGTTCTGACCAGTGCCACGCTTTCGGTCGGGAGCCCCGATCTTACGTATTTCCGTCAACGCATCGGCGCGGAAGACGTGTCGGCCCTCCAGATCGGGAGCCCGTTCGATTACGAAAAGCAAATGCAACTCCACCTCGTCCGCCAGATGCCGGATCCAAAAGACGCCGGATACGAAACGGCACTCGAAAAGTGGATCGCCCACTTCACGGACAAAAGCCTCGCACGCGCATTTGTCTTGTTCACCAGCTACCAAACCATGCGGGCGGTCTCGGAAAAGATGGAGCCGCATTTCGCGAAGAAGGGTTGGCCCCTGCTGGTCCAGGGCACGGGCATGCCCGCCCAGCGCATGATCCGCGAGTTTCGGGAAAATTCCCACAGCGTGCTTTTTGGTGTCTCCAGCTTTTGGACCGGAGTGGACGTCCCCGGCGACGCCCTCTCGAGCGTCATCATCACCCGACTCCCCTTTGCCACACCGGATCATCCCCTCACCGAGGCCCGCCTTGAGGCCATCGAGTCCGAGGGCGGAAGGGCCTTCGAAAGTTACTCTCTCCCGGAAGCCATTCTCCGGCTTCGCCAGGGCGTTGGCCGCCTCATCCGCAGCAAATCCGACACCGGAACGGTTGTCATTTTGGACAGCCGGATTGTGAACAAGCCCTACGGAAAATCCTTCCTGCGCGCGATGCCGAAGTGTCCCGTGGAAATCCACTAATGGCTCCGCTGAACAGCCTGATGACCCTCCTTGCCCTCCACGTTGGGGCCGCCGCTGAAGTCCCCACCTCCGGCACCTCCGAGTGGTGGGACAAGCCCTGGCGATCCGGCTTTATCAAAGAGTCCCAACCCGGTGCCGTGTCGCTCGGGTTCACCGGCCTCGCGGGCGACGAACAGGCCGATTTGGTCCACCACGGCGGCCCGGACAAGGCCCTCTGTGTCTATCCCGCCGAGCATTATCCGTTTTGGAACGAGACGCTGCACCCGGTCACTTTCCCGTGGGGGTCGTTTGGGGAAAATCTCACCACCCAGGGCCTCATCGAAAACGAAATTTGCATTGGAGACATCTTCACGCTTCCCCGTGGAACCGTCGTTCAGGTGAGTCAACCCCGCCAGCCCTGCTGGAAGCTCGCCAGACGTTGGCGAATCAAGGACTTTGCCCTGCAACTCGAACAAACCGGCCGCACCGGCTGGTATTTTCGAGTCCTGAAACCGGGCAGCCTGTCCGCAGGCGACACCCTCCGCCTGACTCAACGCCCACACCCGGATTGGACCATCTCCCGGGCCAATGCCCTCATGCACCATCAACGCGACAACCGCACCGATGCCGCCGAACTGGCCCGCTGCCCGGCCCTTTCAAAAAGCTGGCAGCAAACCCTCTCCGCCCGCAGCCAAGGCGATGCTCCTTCCCCCACCCGCCGGCTGGAGCAACCTTGAGCCTTCAGCCATCCAGCAACCACCCACCGCCGCATGTTCCAACAAACCTTCAAAAACATAGACGACGTCCTTTGGAAGAACGTCGGCTTCAACGGCGATCTCCGCAACAAGATCCAGAGCGGCTACAACCTGCGCGCCATTATTGACCACGTGGACGGGTTGCGGGCATCTGACCGAGGTGACCAAATTGACGACCAGATGACCCAGGCCGCATCGCCGACTACCTGCGCGTTTACCGCAACCGCAAGCTGGCGGTGGGCGCGAAGAGATTGTCTCACAGAAGCCTTCTGGGGAATGGACGGCCCCCCGGATTCAAGCGGGAGAGGACAAAAAGGGCCGCTCCGGAAATCCCGACAATCACCACCGACAACAGGGCGGCTCCCGTCATGTCCCCTCCCTCGACATGAAAAAAGATCGAGATCGGTATGGTTTGAGTCCGTCCCGGAATATTGCCCGCCAACATGAGAGTCGCTCCAAATTCCCCGATCGTCCGCACGAAGGTCAGGATCACCCCGGCAAGAATTCCCGGCCAGGCGAGCGGCACCATGATGCGCCAAAGGATGCGGCGCTCGGAGTATCCAAACACCCTCGCGGCGTCGAGCAGTTCTGCATCCATCTGCAGGAAGGCTCCCTTGGCTGTTTGATACATGATGGGAAAAGCCACCGCCGTGGCGGCGATCACTGTGGCTTCCCATGTGAAGACGATCGGGCGTCCGATCTCCGCGAGCACCTGCCCAACGGGCGACTGCCGACCGAACACCACCAGCAGCAACAAGCCCACCACCGTGGGTGGCAGGGCCAGCGGAAAAAGCAACACGCCATCGAGAAAATCAATAAACGCCCCGCTGTGCTTGATTCGCCAGCGGGCGGCAAGTATCCCGAAAACCATGGTGATGCCCGTGGCACACAGGGCGGTTTTCAGGGAAACCAATACGGGAGACCAATCCATCACGGCACGGAGGATACCGAAAACCCGGCGGATTTGAAGACTGCGGCAGCCTCCTGACTGCGGAGAAATTCGAGAAAGCGGGTGGCCTCCGCCGCATGCGGTGAGGCCTTCACGATGGCGGCGGGATATTCGATCTTTTGGTGCGAGGCCTCCGGGGCGGTCGCCACGATGCGCACGGCCTTGGAACTGGCGGCATCGCTGCCATAGACGATCCCCGCATCCGCATTCCCGCTTTCGACATAGATCAGAACCTGGCGCACGTCCTTGGCATAAACCAACCTCTCCCGCACGGCCTCCGCGAGTCTCAAATGCGTCAAAACTTCCATGGCATACATCCCGGCCGGCACACTCTGCGGCTCTCCGATGGCAAGGGTCCGAACCGATGTCAGATCCCCAAATCCTGTCGGGGCCTTCGTTCCGGCAGGCGCGATCAGAACCAACGTGTTTCCGAGCAGAACAAAGCGGCTGTCGGGCAGTATCCCTCCGGCTGCCTCCAGCGCATCCATCTGCCTGGCAGCGGCGGAAATAAAGACATCCACCGGAGCTCCGTTGACGATCTGTTGCTCCAGAGAACCCGAGGATCCGAAGTTGTAGATCACCTTCGTCCCGGGATTGGCCTTCTCAAATCCGGTCTGCAACGTTTCCAGCGGTGCCTTGAGACTGATGGCCGCAGAGACGGTGATGGTTACAGGTTCGGCCCGCAACGAAAACGAGGCGCACAATGCGAGGAGAAGGAGGATTTTTTTCATGGTGTTGAGGTGATGGGAAAAAGAAGCGGTTTGCCATCGGGCTGATCACGGGCCGCAGCCTTCAAGATTTCCTGTCCACGGGGCCCCGCCAGGTAATCACTGAGCTGCCTGGCCGCCAAGGATCTCGTGCCGGGCAACTTGGCCGGGTTTGCCTCGATGACCACGTAGGGGCGCTGCATGTCCGAATCCCCTTCGACGGCGATCTGCATGCCTCCTTTCGGAAGTTTTCCAAACAGCACCGGGATCCGTCCGCTCAGCACATAGGCGCCATTGCGCTCGGCAAAGGCGAGGAGTTCGGCGGGTGAAGCACTCTGATCCGTCAGCAGCCATTCACCTGTCGGACGAATGCCCGCCTTGCTCCAGAGCTTCTCGGCGATGATTCGTTTGCCGGCCCCCTTCGCGTCCACAAACCGACTCCGCGTCTCCGCAATTCTTCTCAGGGCAGCCGCGCCATCCTTCCAACCCATGATTCCGGCAGGATCCCCGGGCGGCGCCAGGATGACGAGTTCGTTCCGTGCCCAGGGGCGCATGTTCTGCCCATACCCCGCAGCCACCAAGTCGGTTGCCACATCGCTCGAATGCATCGTCAGAACGTCCGCGACTCCCTCACGGAATGCCGGACCGATCACTTCCTTGTTTCCACTGATTACGAGAACGACCTTCACGCCGGTGTCCTTTTCAAACTGTCCGGATAATTTATCCCACATCCCACTCATGACCAGACCGCCGATCACCGCAACCCGGACGACCTTTGGCTCAGGCGACGGCTTGCACCCCGCCACCAGAGCCAACAGAAGAATTCCGAGAACTTTCCTCATGTCAAAAAACCGGTCTCCAGGTGTCCCCGGCAAGTCCGGGTTGCCAGCGGATGTCTGGCTGCGCCACTTCGCCACTGCCACACCCGAGGTAATCTCCGGGAAAACTTCCCACGTGTCCGTCAACAAATGCCACATTGGCTCGTCCGCCGTGGCGGGGCATGACCGAAAATGGCCGCGAAGAGGGCACGGTGGACGCATACCCGCCGGGGGAGTCCGCAAGGAAAGCCAGTGTCGCGGGACTGGGTAACTGCACCACCCGGCTTCTCTCCGGCTGATCCCAACGTGAGAGATACATATTCATCCCGTAACTGATAAAGTGCGTGTAGGAATTTGTCACCCTGGCGGCGGGACACACAAACACGCTTCGAGCACCTGGCTTCGGCGCCTTTCCCGCCTTGTAAAGATCGTGATAGGCGGGCATTTCGAGATATGCCGCGAGGCTGTTGAACCAATCGTCCGGCCGATCCACGACCCAGACGGGCTGAACCCCCTGCCCTCGTCGCGGCAGGAACCCTCCGCTCTCCTGGATGTAACATTGGAGCGCACCTCCCCATTGTCTGAGATGGGAGAGGCACTTTGCCGAGTTGACCCTGTCAATACTCCGTCCAACCGCCGCGATTCCAAGCGAGGCAAGAAGTCCCGCCACCGCGACTGCGGCGAGCAGCTCGGGCAGGGAAAAACCCGCGAGTCTTTTCATGCGCGTCTGTTTTTCCTGGCGAGCCACCCAACGACCGCCAGCCCCAGCAAAACTGTCGGGGCCGGCTCCGGAACGGAGACCACATCGAACGAAAAAGTGGGCAGCATTGAGGCTCCGCCCGTAAAAATCGTCATCCCCAGCGAAGGGCTCGCCGCCATGAGGTAGAAGGATACCTTGGAACCACCAACCGGGGCAACCATGTCGGAAACCAGCTTGCCGGCCGTGCCAAGTTCCACCGTGAGCACCCCCTGACGCTCCCCCGTTTTGTCGGTGGTCCACGATGTCAAATCTGCAACGGTTCCCGCATAAGTGGCCGTGCTCCACGAATAGTATTTTCGCACCAGCATTTCCTGGTCGCCCGACCACGACAGGAGCCCGGTTGCTTCCGTGGCATGGACAGGATTGTTCGATCCCTGCACCCATCCGTCGTTGGCGACCCAATAAACATCAAAATCCCCTGCCCCACCACCAAAGCGACTGTTGTTTGCATAGAGGGTGAATTGGAAGGCCAGCCGAATGTTCTCCACCGTCCAATTCCCCGTCCCATAGGCGATGTCCATCGATGAGACAAACGCTCCAAGGTCGAATTTGAAAGCCACATTGGCAGCGGAGGGACTCACTCCCAGGAGATTCGTCGATGCACCTCCCTGCACTCCCGCCGCTCCTCCAGACCATGAGCCCCCGTCACTCATAATCATGGCGGTCGTCTCAGCTGCGGCACCGGTCTGCCCTCCGCCACCCGTCGTGGTATAGCTCATCGTGGTAAGCAGAGATCCGTAGCTCATGCCGGGCAGAAAAAGCAGGAGAGGAAAGAGAGGAAATTTCCATCCCACACACGCTGTCGGGATGGTCCTGGACTCTTCTCCATGCCCTCCCGCCTTCTTCCTGCGGCGCATCATCAGGACAAGCAGCGTGACGGCAAAAAGCCCAAGGGCTCCGGGCTCAGGAATTGCATAAACCACACTCACCGCCATCGCCAGCATGATTCCCATGATACTTTTGTTCATTGTGTTTTTTGGTTGCCAGGAACGTTCCTTCGGGGACGCCCGGGTGCTTTTTTTGAACTCCCACCAGACGGCTTCCGGGAAAGTTTGTTCCGGGCAGATTGTCATCCGTTTTTTACATTGTCACTTTTTCTTTACACTTATTTCCCCTCAAAAAATCCCGAATAGCCTCGGGAAAAAATGGGGTTTTGGTTTTGAAAGTTGTGGCTAGTCTGTCCGGATGTCCTGTCCCACACCTGATGCCCTGCGCCTTCTGCTTTGCTCGCTCGGGATCGCAATCCGCGATGAGGTCATGCGCCGGCGGACGGACCTCAGTGCCGCAACCCTCTCCCAGGTGACCGGACATGAGGGCGGGGATACGATCTATGCGGTGGATAGATTCAGCGAGGAGGCCATCCTTGCCTGGTTTGAAAAATCCTGGCCCCCCGGGTGGCCGGTGGAGGTCGTCATGGAGGGCCTCTCGCGCGATCTGTGTTTTCCGGCGGGAACCGCCAAAGCCGCCACCCATTGGAAGTGCATTTTGGATCCGATCGATGGAACGCGCGGCATCATGTATGACAAGCGCAGTGCCTGGGCTCTCGGGGGAGTCGCTCCACAAAATGGCGACGACACCATGCTCTCGGAAATCGTGGCCTCGGCAATGACCGAAATCCCGACATCCAAACAGTGGCGCTCGGACCAATTCAGCGCGACGTCCGACGGGCGGCTCGTGGGACACTCCTTCGATGTGCGGACGCAAGCGGTCTGGGATCTTGCCCCTTCCCCATCCTCCGCCAGGGATTTTTCCCACGGATTTTCCTCCTTCGTAAAATTTTTTCCGGAGGGCCGCACGCTGACCGCGCAGATTGAGGAGCGGATCTGGGACGAACTGGTCGGATTAAATTCCTCGCCATCCCCCACGATCTTCGACGACCAGTATATTTCGACCGGCGGACAATTTTACGAGGTGGTGGTCGGTCATGACCGGATGGTTGGGGACTTGCGGCCGCTGGTGTTCCGTGCCCTCGCCATGGACTCTCCCTCCCTGGTCTGCCATCCGTATGATGCCTGCGCCTGGCTGGTATTGAAAAATGCGGGCGGCGTTTACGAGCACCCCCTGGGTGGGTTCCCGGACGCCCCGCTGGATACCGACAGCGAGATCGCGTGGATCGCCTACGCCAACGAATCCCTCGCCTCCCTGGCGCGCCCCGTCCTCCGGAAAGTCCTCAAGGATTTCTGCCATGAGTCGTGAACGGATCCTTGCCTTCATCGGTTCATCGCTCCTCAAGGCGCTCTTCCTGACGATCCGCCTGCGACTGGACGACCGGGGGGGGCTCACGAAGCGCGACTTCACCGAGCCCTGCCTCATTTGTTTCTGGCACAATCGGATTCTTGGCATCACCTGCACATTCCACCGCCGCTACCCCAAAAAATGGCGGCGCGGCGTAACCGTGCTCACGAGTCCGAGCCGGGACGGGGAAATCCTCGCGCAGCTTGTCGCGGACTTCGGGATGCGTTCCGTCCGGGGTTCGAGTTCGCGTCGCGGTTCGCGGGCCCTGCTGGAACTGGTGCGGATCCTCCGCGAGAAGGGAGACATCGCGATCACGCCCGATGGCCCCCGCGGCCCCCGATACGCACTCGGGCCCGGGATCATCCTGCTCGCCCAGACGACGGGCGCGCCGATCATCCCCATGCACGCAAGCTTCTCGAGGAGCCTCCGCATGAAAACATGGGATGGCTTCATCATCCCGTTGCCATTTTCCACCATATCAGTCACCGTGGCGGAACGTATTGACATTCCCAAGGACCTGAGCGAGGAGGAATTCGAGCAGGCCAGGAAAAATCTGGAGGACACCCTGAAAAATGCAGCGGATTGACGGAGCCGCGATTGCGGCAAAAGTTTTGGAAGAAACGAAAACGCGCGCGGAGAGCCTGCGCAAGGAAGGCCTCCGTCCGGGTTTGGCGGTCGTGCTCGTCGGCGACGATCCGGCCTCGCGCGCCTATGTGCGCTCAAAGGACAAAAAGGCCGCGGACCTCGGATTCCACTCGGTCAAAAAAGAGCTTCCCGCCGCGACCTCCCAGGTGGATCTCCTGGCGATCGTCGCGGAATTGAACGCCGACCCGGCCGTGCATGGGATCCTCGTCCAGTCTCCGCCCCCTGCGCATATCAACGAGGCCGAGATCGTTCGCGCGATTGATCCCCGCAAGGATGTGGATGGATTCCATCCGGTCAATGTCGGCAAGCTCGCCATGGACGATCCATCCGGCTTTGTGCCCTGCACGCCACTGGGGTGTCTCCGCCTGCTCACCGAGTCCGGAATCGAAACCGCCGGACGCAAGGTCGTGATCGTCGGGCGGAGCCTGATCGTCGGGAAACCCCTTGCCCTGCTCCTGATGCGCAAAGGTCCCGGCGGGGACGCAACGGTCACCGTCGCGCATTCGCGCTCAAAAAATCTGGCGGACATCACACGGGCGGCGGACATCGTCATTGCCGCCATCGGTCGCCCGCATTTCCTCGGGTCCGATCATATTCGCGAAGGGGCCGTGGTTGTGGATGTGGGGATCAACCGGGTGGACGATCCCTCCAGCCCGAAGGGTTACCGCCTTGTGGGCGACGTGGATTACGAAGCTGTTGTCGAACGGTGCGCCGCGATCACGCCGGTGCCCGGCGGCGTCGGACCCATGACGATCGCCATGCTGATGTCCAATACCGTCACGGCAGCCGAACGCCTCCGGTCGGCTACGTGTATTTGAGGACTTCTTCGATGGTGGTGATCCCATCGTAGATCGAGCGCATCCCGTCCTCGCGCAGCGTGGTCATTCCCAACTCGATCGCCTTCTGGCGCAGGAGAACACCCGGTGCCCGCTCGTTGATCATTTCCCGGATCGGATCCGAAATTTTCAGGAGCTCATAAATGCCTTTGCGCCCCTTGTAGCCGGTGTTGTTACAGGCCTCGCACCCTTTGCCGTAGTAAAAATTCTTGTCGCCGATGTCGTGAATACCGAGCCCGAGCGAGGCCAGCACGTGTTCATTCGGCTCATAGGCCGTGCGGCAGGATGTGCAGATTTTTCGGATCAGACGCTGGGCAAGAATGCACTCGAGGGAGGCGGAAATGAGGAACGGTTCGATCCCCATATCCACAAGGCGGGTGACGGCACCCGTCGAATCGTTCGTGTGCAGCGTGGTGAAAACCAGGTGCCCCGTGAGCGAAGCCTGGATCGCAATCTGCGCGGTCTCCATGTCACGGGTTTCCCCCACAAGAATCCGATCCGGATCCTGCCGCAGAAACGCCCTCAATGCGCGGGCAAATGTCAACCCGATGCCCTCATTGATCGGAACCTGAATGATTCCGTCAATCTCGTATTCGACCGGATCCTCCGCCGTGAGAAGCTTCGAGTCTATCGTGTTGATTTTTCTGAGGCAGGAATAGAGGGTCGTCGTCTTCCCGGAACCGGTGGGACCGGTCACGATGAAAATGCCGTTGGGCCTTTCGATGACCTGAAGGATGTAGTTGTAGATATCCTCCGGAACCCCGAGCGATTCCAGATCGAGATTCACACTCGACCGGTCGAGAACGCGCAGCACCACGCTCTCACCGAATGTCGTGGGAAGCGTCGAAACACGGAGATCCACCGGTCGTCCGTTGATCGTGCGCTGGATGCGTCCATCCTGCGGAAGCCGCCGCTCCGCAATGTTCAGATTCGACATCACCTTCACGCGCGAGATGACCGGAAGGGCCAGATGAAGCGGAGGGGGATCCATCTCGTAAAGGGCGCCGTCCACACGATAACGAATCTTGAACTCCGCCTCGAAGGGCTCGAAATGGATGTCGCTCGCCCTCGCGGCGATGGCCTTCTCGAGAATCAGATCAACATACTTGATGATGGGCCCGGTATTGGCCTGCGCCGTGACATCCTGGAGATTGAAGGCATCCCCGCCCCCCTCGGTGACAACCAAGTCCGAACCGGCACCCAACTGCGCAATGATATCGTCGAAGTTGGTGACTTCCGAACCGTAGTGCTGACGAATCAGGGCCTCGACGCGGGTGGGAAATGCAACCATCACCTGGATTTCCCGGCCCAGGGCAAAGCGCAAATCCTCAATTTTCTGCGAGTTCAACGGATCGGTCAGCGCGACAATAATCGTGTTTCCAGACCCCATGATCGGCATGGCACCATGCAGGCGGGCGAGGCCCGACGGGATCAGCCCGAGAACGGTGGTGTCGGGGGAGAATTCCTGAAGATTATAGGCCTCAGCTCCAATGGAATCCGCGATGACATGGATGAACCCGTCCTCATCCACGACCTGATATTCCACAAGCAACTGCTCGATGGGCTTGTCGCCAGCGGCTGCCAGCTTCACATATTCCTCCGCCTGCTCGGGAGTGAGATAGCTCCGCTCCACAAAAATATCCGTGACTTGTCGTGCGTCCATACGGGTTTTAATCGAGATCGGTCATGGTGGTTGTCAGCACTTCCTCTGCGGTGGTCATCCCGGCCAGAACCTTGCGAATGCCATCCTCGCGCAAAGTCCGCATCCCAAGCTCCCGCGCCCGCTGGCGCAGGGCGATTGTGGAAGCATTGTTGTTGATCATGTTCCGGACTTCGTCGTCCACAACGAAGAGTTCGAAAATTCCCATCCGCCCCTTGTAACCCTTCCCACGACAGAGCTCGCATCCCACCGGGCGCATGATTTGCGCTCCCTCCAGCTGGCCCGCATCGATGTGGAGCATGTTCATCTCGTATTCGGTGAGTTCCGTCGGCGCCTTGCATTTTGGACACAGTCTCCGAACCAGACGCTGGGCCAGCACCGAGCGCACGGACGTCGAGACCAGGAAGGGCTTGATGCCGATGTCCACAAGACGGGCAATCGCGCTGGGCGCATCATTGGTGTGCAGCGTGGAAAGCACAAGGTGGCCGGTCAACGACGCATTGGTGGCAATGTTCGCGGTTTCCGCATCACGAATCTCACCGATCATGATGATGTTTGGCGCCTGGCGGAGAATCGAGCGGAGGGCGGCCGGAAAAGACATCCCGATACTCGCGTTCACGGGCACTTGGTTGATGCCGCTCATTTGATACTCCACTGGATCTTCCACCGTGATCAGCTTCCGGTCCGGCTTGTTCATGTAGTTCAGACAGCCGTAAAGCGTGGTCGTTTTTCCCGAGCCGGTCGGTCCTGTGACGAGGATGATCCCGTCCGGCAGGTTGATCTGCCTTTCAAATTTCATCTGGTCATCGGAGAGGAATCCAAGATCCGGCAAGCCCAGCATGAGCGAGGTCTTGTCGAGGATTCGCATCACCACGCTCTCGCCATGAACCGTCGGGATCGTCGAGACGCGAAGATCGATCGCCTTGTCCCCGAGTTTGATTTGGATGCGGCCATCCTGTGGCAGGCGTTTCTCCGCGATGCTCATGGACCCGCTCATGATCTTGACGCGGCTGACCATTGCGGCCTGGAGCTTCTTCGGCGGGCTCGGCATTTCCTGGAGGACACCGTCAATACGGAAACGGACGCGAAACTTCGACTCAAGCGGTTCGAGGTGAATGTCGCTGGCCCGGTTCTGGTGCGCCTCCACAAGGAGCAATGAGACCATTTTGATAATCGGCGCATCGTCGGCTCCCGCCTCGTCCGAAGACGTCTCCATCCCGGACCCGTAGGTGGAAGTCGCTTCGCCGCCATAATACTGGATCAGTCCGTTTCGGATGGCATCCGGAGTCGCGCAGACGAATTCGACCTCCCGGCGGAGTTTGAACGTGAGATCGTCCATCGTCTGCATGTCCATGGGATCTCCGACGGCGATGAGCAGGGCACCCTCGCGCTCGCCAATGGGAATGGCCTTCCAGCGCTTGGCATCCTCGGCCGGCAAAAGCTCAATGATATTCGGAGGAACCACGATCTGCGACAGATCCAGGAATTCCATGCCGTTCTGGGCGGCCAGGGTGCGCCCGACGTCCTCCTGGGTGATAAAGCCTTCATGGATCAGCGCATCGAGAACGCTGTGACCGGTCATTTGCCCGCGGGCATATTCCACCTGCGTGCGTGTAACCAGCCCGACATCCACCAGGATTTCTACAATGTAATCTTCATTCTGGGCCACGGGTTGGGAATTGGGTGTGAGAAGTGATTAAGGGAGCCGCGCAACAAAGTCAACGCCTCACCCGAAATCTTCAACCCAGAGTTGCAGAAACGCATTCCTCCGGCTATGGTCCCCGCCATTGTGTCAACAAAATACGCCACCTATCTCTTCTTTGGCGCCCCCGGAAGTGGAAAAGGCACGCAGGGAACCACCCTTGGAACCCTCCCCCGATTTTTCCACTGCGCGTGCGGCGATGTCTTCCGCCGAATGGATACCCGCAGTCCCCTCGGCAAGGCTTTCCTGAAATACTCGAGCAAGGGACGCCTGGTTCCGGACGAGATCACGGTCGAACTCTGGAAAGAAAGCATCGCACATGTCGTCGAGTCAGGCGCCTTCAAGCCCGACATTGACTACCTGGTGCTCGATGGAATCCCCCGCAATGTCCGACAGGCCGAGCTGATGTCCGAAATCATCGCTGTGAAGCGCGTGTTTCATCTCCATTGCGCGGATGTGAACAAGGTGGTGGCCCGGTTGAAAAAACGGGCCCTGAAAGACAACCGACTGGATGACGCAAATGAGGACGTCATCCGGCGGCGCCTGGAGACCTACCGAAAGGAATCCCTTCCTCTGCTGGATTTTTTCGGGCCGGACTTGATCGTCGAAGTGGATGCCACCGAACCCCCGGTGGTCGTCATGCAAACCATCCTGTCGCACATCGTGAAGGATCGGGTTCGTCCCGGCGATTTTACGGAACAGCCGGACGCCTGATTCATGCAACAGTTTGAAAGCTTCCGCGCCTCCTCCCTTTATTGCAACAAGTGCCAGAAGGCTATGACGGTGCGGGAAAAACTTCTGCTCGTGCTGCCCGACAAGGAAATCTTCGATTACCTCTGCACCGGGTGCGCCTCTTCCTTGGGGCAGCGGGAAGTGACCGCCGCCGAGCGGGTGGCCGCGCTGTCCGCCCGGCCCGCCCGCCAGCCGCAACTCCGTCGCGGCTTCCTCTAATTTTGGCGGTTGTTGCGAGACCGGAATCCCCTTTCAATACTCACGCGAGGCTCTTCACGGACTCATGAAAATTGTTTTTTGCGGCACAGGCGACATCGGCTTGCCGTCGCTCCACGCCCTGGCAACCTCCGAGTGTCACACGGTGACAGGCGTCATCACGCAACCGGATCGTCCCGCCGGCAGGGAGTTGCGTCCACGGGCGTCAGCAGTCAAGTTGGCAGCCCTCGCACGGGGAATCCCCGTCGTCCAACCCGAGCGAATCGGCAGGGATTTTTCGGCGCTGGCTGAGTGGCAACCCGATCTGATGGTGGTTGCCGCTTACGGGCAAATCCTTCCCGGCAAGGTCCTCCGGCTTCCCCGATTGGGGTGCCTAAATCTCCACGCCTCGCTCCTCCCCCGCCATCGGGGAGCGTCCCCGATCCAGGCAGCAATTCTGGCAGGCGACGCCGAGAGCGGCATCACCGCGATGGCCATGGATGAAGGGCTCGACACCGGCGACATCCTCCTCGCCCGCCGGATTCCCCTCTCCCCGGACGAGACGGGCGGCAGCCTGCACGACCGCCTGGCAAACCTGGCTCCGGCGGTGTTGCTCGAAGCCCTGGAGCTTTTGGAGACGGGCTCCGCTCCACGGATTCCGCAGGATTCCCGGCTCGCCACCTATGCTCCCAAATTGGAAAAAAAAGATGGTCGGCTCGATTGGAACGAGCCCGCCGAACTCCTCGCCCGCAGGGTCCGCGCCATGAATCCCTGGCCGGGAGCTTCCGCGAGACTGGACGGGAACATTCTCAAAATTCATTTGGCAAGTGCGGTCACCGGGACAGGCCTTCCTGGAACCGTGCTTCACACGGGACCGGAGGGGATCCTCGTGGCTGCCGGGGCGGGAAGCCTCCTCCTCCGGGAGGTCCAACTGGAGGGAAGAAAGCGCCTTCCCGGCAAGGAATTTCTCCGCGGATTCCCGCTGGCCGACGGAACGAAATTCGATTTGTCCTTTTCAGGTCCGCCCTGATGCGGTTGGATGGGCCGCACCTCATGTCCACCACTTTCACCCCGCGTTACAAACGTGTCATATTAAAACTCAGCGGCGAAGCCCTCCGTGAGCCGGGGAGTGGCGACAACATTTCCCCACAGATCGTGGCCCGCATTGCCGCCCAGATTGCCGAAGTCCGGAAACTGAATGTCGAGCTGGCCGTGGTCATCGGCGGGGGGAACATCTGGAGGGGTCTTGCCGCAAGCCACCGCGGGATGAACCGCACGACCGCCGACTACATGGGGATGCTCGCCACCGTGATCAACGGACTCGCCCTGATGAGCGCCCTCGAGGGACTCGGCGTGGACGTTCGCGTGCAGACCGCCATCGAAATGCACAATGTCGCCGAACCTTTCATCCTCCGCCGCGCCCGGCACCATCTGAGCCAGGGGCGCGTTGTCATTTTCGTTGCCGGCACGGGAAACCCTTTTTTCTCCACCGACACAACCGCCGCCCTCCGCGCGAGCGAAATCGACGCCCAGGTCATCCTGAAAGCCACCAAGGTCGATGGCGTTTACGACTCCGATCCCAAAAAAAATCCGGACGCCAGGCGGTTCACGCACATCACCTACAGCGAGGCGCTGGCCCGCAGGCTTCAAGTGATGGACTCGACCGCCTTCAGTCTCTGCCTGGACAACCGCGTGCCGATCATCATTTTTGACATGAACGAGCCGGACAACATTCGGCGGGCCATCGCCGGGGAAGCCGTGGGAACCCTGGTCTCGGAAAAACCGGAAAACGAAATATGAGCCTGGAGGAAGTCACATTCGAAGCGGAAGTTGCCATGGAAAAGGCGGTGGAATTCATGATGCATGAGTTCAATGCCATCCGCACGGGGAAAGCCTCCCCGGCCCTCGTCGAAAGCCTCGACGTGAACGCCTATGGCTCGCTCATGAAGCTCAAGCAACTTGCGCTCATCACCGCTCCGGAGCCCCGGCTGCTTGTCATCCAACCCTTCGATGCCTCGACGGTTCGGGACATCGAGCGCGCGATCAATGAGTCGCGACTCGGAATCCATCCGGCCGTTGACGGAAAAATCATCCGCATCCCGATTCCGGAACTCTCCGAGGAACGGCGGCGCGACCTTGCCAAGACCGTCAAACAAATTGCCGAGGAAAGCCGCATCCGGGTCCGCGCGTGCCGGCGAACCGCCATGGAAGCCGCCAAGAAAATGGAGAAGGACGGCCAGTTGACCGAAGACGGTCTCCGCGATGCGGAAGTCGAAATCCAGAAACTCACCGACCGCTTTGTCGCCGCCCTCGACAAACACACCGCGTCCAAAGAGGCGGAACTGATGAAAATATGAAATCCCTGATCCTTCTTCTCGTCCTGGCCGCCGGCACGCTGAACGCCGATGTCGTCCGTCCCTCACCGGAATATACCTGGGTGGATTCGACGGGGACACGGAAAAGCTCCCGGGAATTCCTGGGGCGTCCCGTCGTCGTGCTCGTCGCCAACTCTCCGCGTTCCTGGGCATTCCGCTCCCAGGTCGGACAACTCCAGAGAATGTATGATCGGCTGGCCGCCGAAAAAATTGTGTGCGTGGCCGCCTTCTCGCAGACCCCCGGCGTGATCCGCTCAAACATCCCCTTTGTCCTCGCCGCAGATGGTCCCCGGCTGGCACATGATTTCCAGGCGTCGAGGGGCTTTGCGATCGCGATCATCGGCAAGGATGGCAACATGGACTTCTTTGGCCACCGGGTCATTCCCGTGCGGCGCATCTACGACATTTTGGATAATTCCTTTGTCGTACAAAAAACCCTTCGCCGCAACTGATCGGCCACCCACGGGGATTATGGTTTCCGACATCGCGAAGGTTCTCTATCACGAGTCCACGATTCTCAGCCGGCTCGACGAACTGGCCCATCAAATCACCGCAGACTACAAGGACAAGGAACTCACGGTCATCGCCGTGCTGAACGGCAGTTTCATTTTCCTGGCCGATTTGCTGCGCCGGATTCCCCTTCCCCTCCAACTCGACGGACTGAGCGTCTCGAGCTATCAGGGCACGCAGACGACTGGCTCGATCCAGTTCCGGCAGAGCCAGCTTGCGGATGTGAAGGGACGCCATGTGTTGCTTCTGGATGACATTTTGGACAGCGGACTGACCATTCATGCGATCAAGGAGCGGCTCGAAAAGGAGGCTGGCGCCGCCAGCCTGAAAGTCTGTGTGCTCCTCCGAAAAAACGTTGAACGCCTCCGCGCCGTGGATGCCGACTATGTCGGATTCGACATTCCGAACGAATTTGTTGTCGGCTATGGCCTCGACTACAATGAGCACTACCGCAACCTGCCCTACATTGGCATTCTCAATGAGGCCGGGATCCGGCGCTATGCCCGGTGACGCCGGATCCCCTTGAAAATTCTCACCGAAGATCCGGGCGCTTGAGGAGGGTGGCCTTTTCCGCCGTCTCCCGGCGCCACGCCTCGATCGCTGCGTGATTGCCGGAAAGCAAAACCCGCGGAACCTCCCACCCCCGATAATTCTCCGGACGGGTGTAATGCGGGTAATCCAACCGCCCGGCAACAAAGGATTCCTGCTCTGCCGACTGGCTGTCTCCCAGGACGCCAGGAATGAGCCGCACAAGCGCATCAACAACCACCAAAGCCGGCAGCACCCCGCTGGTCAGCACATAGTCCCCGATGGATATTTCGTCGTCCACGAGATGATCGGACACCCGTTGGTCAATCCCCTCGTAGTGGCCACAGAGAAAAATCAAATGCGATTCGCGCGAAAGTTCCCGGGCCATTTCGTGGGAAAACTTTCGTCCCTGCGGCGAGAGAAAGACGACCTTGGCTCCTGGTTTGCGAAGGGAGGTGAGCGCACGGTCAATCGGTCCGATGGTCATGACCATGCCGGGTCCGCCGCCATAGGGGGCATCATCCGTGCTCCGGTGCTTGTCCGTCGTCCAGTCCCGCAGGTCATGCGCCGAAAGATCCACCAAGCGCCTCTCCTGCGCGCGCTTGAGGATGCTTTCCCCAATCACGGCACGACAAACATCCGGAAAGATGGTGAGAATTTGGATTTTCAACGGGGATCAATTTGCCATCGGCGGGCGGCCAGGCCATCCGCCCTGGCGGGCTTCAGTGCGTGCCGGGTTGCTCGAACAGGCGTTCGAGGGACGGATCCGGCGTTGATCCGGCCTCGATCGCCTTCTTGTAGTGGTCCTTGGCGGAATTCATGGATGGGGGTTCCGTGGTTGCGTAAAGGACGGACAGATTAAAGTGCGCATCCGCGTAATCGGGACGGATTTCGATGCTGCGCTTGAAGGCCTCCTCCGCCTTTCCCTTGAGACCCTTCTCCCCATAGCAGATGCCCAGATAGTTCTGGGCAATGTAATCCTTGTCATCCGAGGCAACCGCCTCCTGAAGGGACGCAATCGATTCGTCAAATCGGCCCTGTTTGCAAAAAACGATGCCCAGATTGGTGGCGGCAAAGGAATCCTTGGGATTGATCTCGATGGCCTTCTTCAGGGCCACCTCCGCCGCAGACAGCTTCCTCACCTGGATTTGTGTCACGCCCAGATTCGAGAGAGCGAAATAGTTGTTCGGTGCCGAGTCCACAATTTGCTGATACATCTTCTCGGCATCTCCATAGCGTCCCTGATCGAAAAGCTTTCTCGCCTGGTCCACCATATCCCGCGTCGCATCCGGCAGGGATTCCGGCCCATCCACCGGAGGAGGCACGGGAAAACCCTCTGCCGGCTTGGCGATGGCCATGTTGACGGACAGGGTGGAATCCGTCGGCTCAACCAGCGCGGCAATCGGTTCCTTGAAAAGAAGCCGCTCGTCGTCGCTGAGATGAAAGGCGGGTCGTGAAAGCACGGAGAGCTGGGAGGAGAGGGCGTCGGATTGGACCTGGAGCCGCTGAAGTTCCTTTTGCAATCCGTCCCGGGCGGCGTCGCGCTCGGCCTGGTCCTTGATCTGGCGGAGAATGATTCCGCGCAGAAGATCGTTCTCCACCATCGTGCGCTTCTCGTCAACCGTCGGCTGGGGGTTGAGCTTCAGCCTCGCTGCCTCCCCGGAGGACTCATCAAGTTGTTTCGCGAGCGCCTTGATCTGGTCGTCCCTTGTGGCGATTTGGGCCTGGCTTTCGAGCAAGCGGTCGTTCAGGGAATTGATTTCGCTCCGGAGTTCGGAAATGGCTTTTTCGCTCTCCGCCGGCTTGGCGGTGGCCTCGGCAAGTTTCTTCTCAGACTCCGCCAACCGGGAGGCGAGTTCCTTGTTTTCCGCCGCGAGCTTGTCGAGTTGCTCGGTGCTCAACGCCTTGGCCAGCTTGGTCTCAAGTTCCTTTTTCTCCCTGGCGAACTGTGTCTGGAGGTCCTCTTTTTCCTTCGTCAACTTTTCGAGGGCCGCCGTGTTGTCCTTGATCTTCTTTGTGCGGGCGATCACGTCATCGCGTTGCTTCGCAATCTTTTTCCGGTCCTCGTCGAGAATCTTTCGACCGGCATCCGCAGACTCGATGTATTTCGAGGCCGTTTCGAGTTTTGCCAGGAGCCGCTGATTTTCCTCGAGGAGGGCTTCGTTGTCGGCTTCGGCATTCGCAATGCGATCATTGAGTTCCTTCAGCCGCTTGTCATCCACGGGCGGTTTCTTTGCGGCAGCGATTTCCCGGTCCCGGATGGCGCTCTCCATGGCGTCCTGTGCCTGCGCAAGCTGGGCCTTCAACTCCACGACCGTGACTTTCCTCTTGTCGATTTCCACCAAGGCACTCCGAAGTTCCGCCCCCTGGCGATCGAGCTTTTCCTTCAGCCGTTGGTTCTCGGCGCGCGAGGCATTGAGTTCCCGGCGCAAGGCCGCAGACTCGCCTGCGGGAATCTGGGGTTGCGGCACGGATGTCGCAATTGGGGTTCTGGTTTCCGTGGTGACCGGTCGCGATGCCACGGGACGGGTGGTGCTGATCACTGGCGGTGGCAGCGGAATTTCCTGTTGGGGAAGCGGACCCTCCAGCCCTTCCGGAACTGCGGGAAGCGCGGAGACCGCCCCCTCCAGTCGCGTGAGACTTTCCTGCGTCTTCTTCAACCGGTATTCGACAACCGCCGGCTGCCAGTCCGGCTGGGACTTGGTGATTTGTTCGAGCAATTTGGACGCACTTTGGTATCGGGTGAGCGCCTCCCGGGGATTGCCGTCCCTCTCGAGTTTTTCCCCGGCTTGAAAGTCCTGATACGCCCGCAGGAAAAGATCGGAAGCCTCTTGCGCCAAGACCGAGGCGGCAAACAGAACGAGCCCGCAGCTCAAAACAAGAATTCTCCGAAGGGTCATCATCACAAAAGAATCCTGAAATTTGCTCCAGAGACCTCTGAATATCAACTGGAAACAGAGTTCATCCGGCGGATTGTTGCCTGGCCGGATGCTTTTCCGGACGCAATACAGATTGGCTTCTTCGCGGCGACGCAGATTTTCAAACATTGAGATTTTAAAGATTTCTTGTAGATTTCCCGGTGCCTGCACCTCTCCGTGATCGTACGGAGGTCAGGAGCCATTGAACCCATCATCATTCACCGCGTTCTTTTTTGTGCTGTTGAGTCGGGTGCATCCCGTGGAAAACCATGTCTGACAGCCGCTTTATTTTCCACGACACCCGGGGGGGCCGGTGGAAGCGCTTCAAGTTTTTGGCAGGATTGGGTGCCTGTGTTGGGATCGCGGCTCTCGTGCTTTTTATCCAATCTTTGGTGGTGGCGCCAAAGTTTGATTCGCCCAATTCGCTGCGGAACCTCAAGCGGCAGATTAAGGCCTACCAAAAAACGATTGCGGCCAGGGGACGCAGTGAAAGCGACAAGGCCCTCACCAGACAATTGGCGCGCGCCACACCCCTCCCTGCGGGGAGAGGGGCTGCCCGCGCACAGGCCTCCCCGGGAATCCGTGCGGCGTTCTTTTCCGGATGGGACGAAGCGGCCTTCCGCTCCCTGGCATCGAATCAAGCGGCCTTGACCCACCTCTGCCCGGAGTGGCTCACGTTCTCGACCTGGGAAGAGGGCATTCAAGAGGATGAGGAGGCGGGCATCGAACGCCTTTCCCCCTCGAAATCCTTCAAACTGATGCCGGTTCTTTCCAATCTGTCCGGAGACACGCGGGTTCCCGAGGGGGTGGAATTTCTCGCGCAGGCTGGTGAGCCGGAACGCGAAAAGTTTGTCGCCCAACTCGTCGAACGTCTCCGCAAGATCCAAGCCACCGGGGTCGTGATTGATTGGGAGGAGGTCGATCCCGGACTCTGCGAGGAACTCACCGGTCTTCTGATTTCGATTGCCGACGCTCTGCGGACTCAGGGGATTGAAACATGGCTTTGCGTGACAATGGATGCGGGCTTTGGCGCGTATGATTTCGAGCGTCTGGCTTCGCATATCGACAGGTTTGTGGCATTGCTGCATGACGAAAATGGTGAGGGGAATTCCGCCGGGCCGATCGCTTCGCAGGATTGGTTCGATGGCTGGATGCAAGTCATCAGCCGTTCCGCATCACCGGAAAAATGGATTGCCTCCCTCGGCAGCTATGGCTGCGACTGGGAGGAAGGATCTGCCGTCGGCGAACAAATTTCCTTTGCGGACGCCATGAGCCGCGCCGGGAACTCCGGGGCATTCGGAGTTCAGACGACGAGTCCGTCCTTCAATGGCTCGTTCTCCTACTACTACGAAGGCAAGGGGCATGACGTGTGGTTCCTGGATGCCGCGTCTTTCGCCAATCAACTCCAAGCGGTGAGGGACTACGGACTTGGTGGGGTGGCGGTCAACCGGCTGGGACTCGAAGATCCTGCCGTGTGGAAAATTCTCGAAGACGGGCGGGAGGGAAAACCATTCCAACCCGGCGGGGCCATCCCGGGCGGAAATGCGATCACCTCTATCGGCTCGGGGGATATCGTCAGCCTGGATCCCACCACGGCGGATGGCCACCGGATTTTTTCTTCAGAGCCGGGCGGCCTGTTGTCCTGCCGTTATGAACAACTTCCCTCCTACCCCACTCTCTTCCGGATCGGTGCTCCCGAGGCGGGCACCGTGGCACTGACCTTTGATGACGGACCGGATCCGGATTGGACGCCCGCCATTCTTGACATTCTTAAGGCCCATCACATCTCCGCCACATTTTTTGTGGTGGGGAGCGAGGCGGAACGCTATCCGGAACTCGTCCAGAGAATCGTCGCCGAGGGCCACGAGATCGGCAACCACACGTTCACGCACTCCAATCTTGCGGAGGCACCGGCTCCACTCGTCAAACTCGAACTCAATGCCACTCAACGCCTGATCGAGTCGCTGACCGGACGTTCCACCACGTTGTTTCGTCCCCCCTACAATGCCAACTCCCGTCCGAAAAATCCCGGCGAATTGCTCCCAATCGAAATCGCCCAGTCTCTCGGCTACATGACCGTCCTTGAAAATGTTGACCCGAGGGATTGGCAAAGACCCTCGAAAGAGACCTTGGTGGATCTTGTAAAAACTGAACTTCCCCACGGCAACATCCTCCTCCTCCACGATGGCGGGGGCGATCGCTCCTCCACGGTGGAAGCCCTGCCCGGAATTCTTGCCTACCTCAAGGAACGCGGGGACCGGGTGGTGCCCCTCCACGAGTTGCTCGGCCTCAACAGGGAGGATGTCATGCCCCGGTTGACCAAGGACAGAAAATCCATCCACCATTATGCCAGCGGGATGGGTTTCCATGTCTATCATGTTCTCTACGACTTTCTGCACATGTTTCTCGTGGTGGCAACGATTCTTGTTCTGCTGCGAACGATCCTGGTTCTCATCCTGGCGCGCACGCACAAGCCGCCTGTTCTGCGCGGAGATTTTTCCGCGCCACCGATATCGGTGCTTGTTCCCGCCTACAATGAGGAAAAGGTCATCGCCAAGACGCTGCAATCCCTGCTCACCTCCGATTATCCGGGAGAAATCGAAATCCTTGTCATCAACGACGGATCAACGGATTCCACAGCGGACACCGTGCGCGGAGTCGGGGATCCGCGTATTCGGCTGATTGATCAAATAAATTCCGGCAAAGCCCAAGCCCTCCAAACAGGCGTCGGAGAAGCCAAAAGTGAGTTTTTGGTTTTCATCGATGCCGACACGCAGTTCGAGCCGGATGCCCTCCGCCATTTGATTTCCGTCTTCCAGTCTCCCCAGGTTGGCGCGGTTTCCGGTCATGCCCGGGTTGGCAATCTCAAGACCTTCCTCGCGCGCTGTCAGGATCTGGAATACGTCTGCGGATTCAATCTCGACCGGCGCGCCTATGCCGCCTGGAACTGCATCACCGTCGTGCCGGGTGCCATCAGTGCCGTCCGAAAATCCGCTGTCCTGGCCGCCGGGGGCTTTTCCCATGAGACGCTCGCGGAGGATACGGATCTGACCCTTGCGATCCACAAGGCCGGGTACCGGGTGGAATACCAACCGGAGGCCGTCGCGCACACCGAAGCGCCGGAGACCTTTCCGACACTTGCCCGTCAGCGATTCCGGTGGGCTTACGGCACGCTGCAATGCGCCTGGAAACACCGGGACATCGTCTTCAATCCGCGCTTCAAAGCCCTTGGCTGGTTCAGTCTGCCGGGCATTTGGTTCTTCCAGGTGATTCTCGTGGCCTTCTCCCCGTTTATTGATCTGATGTTCCTCCAATCCCTGCTCTTCGGGAACACCTGGGCTGTGCTTCCCTACTTTCTGGCCTTCCTCTTGTGTGACCTTCTGCTGGCGATCGCCGCAGTCGCCATGGAAGGCCTTCCGCTTCGGACGGCATTGCGGATTATCCCGCAGCGCTTCCTTTACCGTCCGCTGTTGAGCTTTGTCATTTGGAAATCCCTTCTCCACGCGCTCCGGGGCGCCTGGGTGGGCTGGGGAAAACTGCAACGCACCGCCTCCGTTTCCATCCCATGAAGCCCGCGCTTTTTTTCCTCATTTTTTTGACTCTGGCACCACTCCTGCCCGCAGCCACCACCCCTTTGGTGCCGTCAGCCGGGCTTCTCTTCGGCGCCTACATGGACTTCGGCGAAACCGAAGACCATGTCACCCTGGAAGGCATCCAGGCTTTTGAAAGCCTCGTCGGAAAGGCACCCGCGATCATCGCCTCTTCGAGCTATTGGGGAGAGCAAAACTTCCCGAAAAGCAATCTCGCTCTCATTGACCGGCACGGCGCCATCCCCATGATCTACTGGTCGCCCTGGGACAAACCCTATGTCCAGAATCAGGGGCCGGATCGCTTCTCGCTCAAGGAAATTCTTTCCGGAAAATGGGATGCCTATATTGACTCCTGGGCGGATGGTGCCAAAGACTTCGGGAAACCTTTTTTCGTCTCCTTTTGCAATGAAATGAACGGGGACTGGTTTCCGTGGTCGGGCGTCTATTACGGCGGAGAGAACGGCGGGAACGAGGTTTTCAAGCAAGCCTGGAAATACGTCGTCAGCAGGGTTCGCGCGCGCGGGGCGACCAATATCCGGTGGGTTTTCCATGTCAACGCCTTTCCGGGAATCAACGAGGATTGGAACCTGATGGCTTCGTATTATCCGGGACCGGACTATGTGGACTGGCTCGGGCTGAGCGTTTATGGGAAACAATTTCGCAGCGAGGGGAACTGGGCCGAGTTCCGGGATCTCCTCGCCTGGCCGTATGAGGAAATCTCCTCCCTCGATCCCGCCAAGCCCGTGATGCTTGCGGAATTCGGCGTCGGGGAATTTCCCAAATCCGGAGACAAGGCGAAATGGATCCGCGAGGCCTTAACCCTCACCCCGAAGCATCCACGGATCAAAGCGGCCATCTTCTGGCACGAACGCTGGCAAAACGAAGACGGTACCTATAGCAATCTCCGGGCAAATTCCTCTCCGTCCGCCTTGGAAGCCTTCCGTAAAGGGATCGCTCGTCCGGAGTGGGTGGGATCCCCCCGGGGGGGGCCGTAGATCACGCTTCCTTCCTACAGAAGTGTATCCTGGGTCGGCTTGCTGGGTGCGATCAAGCCCAACTTCCGATAGGCCTTTGGCATGGCGACGCGGCCCTGGGGAGTGCGCTTGAGAAATCCCTGCATGATCAGATAAGGTTCATGGACTTCCTCGATCGTGCCGGACTCCTCGCCGATCGCCACGGCAAGGCTGTTGAGCCCAACGGGTCCGCCATCAAAGAGCCCGATCACCGCCTCAAGAATCCGCTTGTCCATTTCATCGAACCCCTCCTCATCGATCTCGAGCATGGTCAGCGCATCGGCGGCCACACTGGCATCAATTGTTCCGTTCGCCCGAACCTGGGCAAAATCACGCACCCAGCGGAGGAGATTATTTGCGATACGGGGAGTTCCACGGGATCTCCGGGCAATGACCTGCGCGGATCCTTCGAGGATCTCGCATCCAATCAAGCCGGCACTTCGGGAGATAATGTGAGCCAAATCCTCGGAAGGATAGTAGTCGAGGCGGCAATTCATTCCGAAGCGGGATCGCAAGGGCTCGCTGATCATGCCCGCACGCGTCGTGGCGCCGATCAGGGTGAATGGCGCGAGATTCAGACGCATGCTCCGGGCACTCGGCCCCTGGTCAATGACGATGTCCAGCTTGAAATCCTCCATGGCTGGATACAGATATTCCTCAATTGCGGGCTGAAGGCGGTGGATCTCATCAATGAAAAGGATCCCGCCCCGCTCGATGTTTGTCAGGAGGCCCGCCAGATCACCGGCTTTTTCAATCATCGGCCCACTCGTTGTGCGCACCTCTGCTCCCATGGCGTTCCCAATGATATACGCCAGCGTGGTCTTCCCCAGGCCCGGAGGACCGCTTAACAGGATATGCTGGAGGGTGTCTCCACGCTGCAGGGCGGCTTCCACCATGACTCGCAACCGTGCCACGGTTTTTTGCTGTCCGGAAAACTCCTCGAAGAGCGGAGGCCGGAGGGACACCTCAAAAGCGGCGTCAATCGCTTCGGGCTCACGGGTCTTGGGATCAGGCCGACTCATGCGGGGCGCACCAGGGGATTTGCGAGTGTTTTATCGGGCCATCCGAGGATCCCACCGGAAGACCTGGCGGTCCCATCCGACGGATTTCCCAATGGGATCCCCGCCTTCAGTGCGGCACGAATTCCCGCCTCGACTGGCAGCTTAAAATGGGATGTCGTCATCCGGCTCCGATGACTTGGGCGATTGCGGAGGGGCTGCCGGGCGCGAGGAGTGTTGGGAACGAGGCTCTTGGTGTCCGCCGCCCTCCTCTTCTCCTTCGCCACCCCGACTGCCTGGCGGGCGCGTGCCGAGCAGATGCAGTGTCTCTCCTACCACCTTCAACCGACTGCGCTTTTGTCCGGAAGCCTTGTCCTCCCAGCTATCCAATCGCAACCGACCCTCGACGTAAATCTGCCTTCCCTTTTTGGCGTAATTGCCAGCGACTTCCGCCGTGCGTCCCCAAAGCTCAACGTCCACAAATATCACTTCCTCGTGCTTCTCACCATTGTCGCGCGTGTAGGAGCGGTTGATGGCAAGGCCCACATCCGTCACCGGCGTTCCCTTGGGGGTGAACTTGACTTCGGGATCTCGTGTGACGTTGCCGACGAGGATGACTTTGTTTACGCTGGCCATAAGATGGGGGCTGGGCTACGCCGCCGCAGCGGCTTTTTTCTTTGCGGGAAGCTGCACGTAATTTTGCAGCACCACGTCTCCGTCGAGTTTCAACTTCTTCCGAAGTTTGTCAATCGTGGTCGGATCGGCTTCGAAAATAAAATTTACAAAATACGCGGACTTCTTGTGTTGGGATTCATAGGCGAGCTCGCGTTTTTCGAGGCGTTGGACCTGTTCGATGGTGGCGCCTTCGGCAGTGATCACCTTTTCGATGCGCTCAATGGTTTCCTTGACGGTGTCTTCTTTTCCCTGGGTATCCAGGGCCAGCAGGGCTTCGTAACGTTTCATGGTTCTTGTTGTTTTTGGTTGAATTGATTCATGGCGGCCTCAAACCCGTGGGCGTTTGAGTATTCAAAAGCATCGGCGGCGCGGGCAACAGCCTCCTGAAGAAAGGGCTCCTCCGCAGGATCAAAATTCCCGAGCACGTGATCGTGGAGCCCCTTGTCACCCGGTGCCCCGACTCCGACACGCAGGCGCGGAACCGCTTCGGTGCCCAAGTGGACAAGAATGGATTCGAGCCCATTATGCCCGCCCGAAGTTCCGGCTTTGCGAAGCCGGAGAACTCCCAGCGGGAGGGAGGCGTCATCGAGCACGATCAGGACCTCCTCGCGTTGAAGTTTGAAGAACCGGGTATAGCCCGCAACCGCCTCTCCACTCAAATTCATGAATGTCTGCGGTTTCATCAGGGCTCTCCCGCCGCAGGTGGCCACGAGGGAGTTCCATTTCGAGTGGAAAGAAAACTGGCAGGCCGAGCGCCGAGCCAGTTCGTCCGCAACAAGAAACCCGACATTGTGACGGGTTCCCGCGTATTCCCGGCCGGGATTCCCCAAGCCGGCCACCAGACGAAAGACCCCGGTTTGTTCCACGCGCAAAAAGGGCTACTTCTTCTCCTCCGAACCGGCAGCGGCTTCGGGTTTCTTTTCCTTGATGACCTCGGGCGTTTCGGGAGTCTCCGCAGCAGCAGGCTCCTCGGCAACGGTGGGCTCGGCCACGATAAAGACGGTCAAATCCGCATCCTCGTCGGCCTCAACTCCTTCGGGGAGCGGCAAATCGCGGACATGGATGGATTCCCCAATTTTCAGTGCCGAGACGTCCACCCGGATCAACTCCGGCAGGTGCTGCGGAAGACACTTCAGGGTAATGGAACGCAGACTCTGCTCCAAAAGTCCGCCGAAATTTTTGACGCCATCCGGTTCGCCGAAGGCCTCGATCACGATGTTCGCCGAGATTTTCTCGGTCATGGATACGGCATGAAAATCCACATGGAGGACGTCGCCGCGCAGAGGATGGTGTTGGACTTCCTGGATCAGGGAAAGGCGGTTGGACTTTTTTCCGTTCTCCTCGATTTCCAGATCGACCAGAATGTTTTCCCCCACGGCATGGGAGAGCAACGCCTCAATTTCCCGGCGGGAGACCTCCAGGTTTGCGGGTTTGTCCTTGGAACCGTAGATCACGGCGGGAACGCCACCGCGGGAACGGACTTGTTTGACCGCGTTGCGGCCGCTTTCAGAGCGGGGGCGTGCGGAGAGTTTTGCTTGCTTGGCCATAAATGATTCTTGCTATTTGGGTTTCAGTTCAAAAAGCGAACTCACCGACTCATCGTCGTGGATGCGCCGAATGCCCTCGCCGAGCAACTCGGCGACCGACAGCACTTTCACGCGCTGTTCGGATGTTGGGCGAACGGGAACGCTGTCCGTCGTGATCAACTCCTTGATTTCGGAGTCCTTTAATCGCTCAACTGCCAAATCTGTCAAGACTGCGTGTGTAACACCAGCATAAATATCCAGTGCCCCGTGTTTCCTGAGCATCCTTGCCGCGCTGCTGAGCGTTCCGGCGGTTTCCGTGAGGTCGTCCACGATCAGGACATTCTTTCCCTCCACATCCCCAATGATGTGCGAGGCCTCGGTCTCGACGGCACTTGTGCGTTTTTTGACGACGATCGCGAGACCGGCGCCGACCGCCTGGGCGTAGGCGGAAGCCATTTTAACGCCGCCCACATCGGGGGAAACGACGACCAGATTGTCGATGGCCAGCTTGTGCAGATATTCGACCATGACCGGGCGGGCATGCAGGTGATCCACCGGGATGTCAAAGAACCCCTGCAACTGCTGGGCATGGAGATCCATGGTGAGAACGCGGTTGACGCCCGCCGCAACAAGGAGGTTGGCGACAAGCTTGGCCGTGATGGGAACGCGGGGCTGATCCTTGCGATCCTGGCGCGCATAGCCGAAAAACGGGATGGCTGCGGTGATTCTGGCCGCGCTCGCCCGGCGGGCCGCGTCAACCATAATGAGCAGCTCCATCAGATTCTGATTGGTGGGCGGGCAGGTCGGCTGGATGATAAAAACATCCCGTCCGCGAATGTTGTCATTGATCTTGACGTAGGTTTCCCCATCGGGAAACGAACTGACCGAGGCATCCCCCAGCTCGACATTCAGGTAGTCGCAGATATGTCTCGCCAATTCCGGGTGGGCGTTGCCAGTGAAGATTTTCATCTCCAGATTGCAGGGAAGGATCATAGAAGAAAAAGTAAGGTCGGAGTGCCCGGAAAATTCTGGTTCAGGCCCGCATGGCTAATTCGAGAGCGGAACGGGAGTGGGCGGGGGATTCAGAGGAATCGTCGGTTCAAGTCTCGACTGGGCCAGGCGGGCAATATACGCACTTTCCATCCTGTCGCAGCGATCCGTCAGTTCCTTGTCCACTTTCTTCATCTTTTTGAAAAGCAGACGATAATATTCGCGGAGCGCGGCGCGTTCGTCCTCAAAGGTCTTGGCCGTCTTCGCCTGGTCGAGGAGGGAGCGCACGGCGGGATCTTTTTCCACCTGCACCCGGACCTCCTGATAGCGCACCTTGAGCTTGCGCTCGATCTCCTGGGGACTTGGTCCGGAAGGAGTTGGTGCCACAGTGTCGGTGTCGGTGGGAATGACAGAATTCGGATCCGCGAAAGTGGAATCCGGAAGCATTTCTCCGGAAGCCGGATTCGCCACCTTCGGCACTTCGGATTCGGAAACCATCGGTGTTTCTGACGCTCCGGATTCCGGAGGCAGAGGGATGATGTCTTCTCCGGAGGGGGAAGCCGCTGGGGACGATGGCGGGTCCGCCGGAGAGGGAGAGACTGCGGGACTTTGCTCGGGAGTCGGCGTGGGATCCGGAACCGGTGGAGGGGTTGCATCAGTTCCTGGGGTCATGGCAACCGGAGATGCGGGGGAAGGCTCCGGCGTGCCCTCCTGGGCCATCAGCGGAACGGCAAGCAAGAATAGCAGAATAAAATAAGACATCGGTTGTTCGACAAAAGAGGCGAACTTGAAATCACAGCAATTTTAAACTCTCTTGGCAAGAGCATGCATCAAGTCCCTGAGAAAAATGACAGCCCGCTGGCGGCGGCGCGAGTCCGGAGGGAGGATTTCGGGACGATCTTTCTGGATTCCGGGGTGACGGGAAAAGGAATTTCCCTCCTCGCCTGCGAGCCGGATCTTGTCCTGGCCGGGGAGGATTGGGACCAATTGGAGGGCGAACTCCGGCGCCGTCAGAGCGGAGAGCCGGGCTCCGGGCACCCCGTGGGCGCTGCGGTAGGGTATGTGGCTTTTGACGGAAGTTACCGATTTGGTTTTTACGACAAGCTGCATCTTTTTTCCCATGAAACCGGACGCTGGACCAACCCGCCATCCGCATTTGCTCTGGAGGGGACGGAGGTCCGTCCGCCCGCGCCCATTGGCTTCCATCCCAGGATCTCGAAGGAGCGGTTTTTGGAGATGGTTGCCACCGCGCGCGAATACATCGCATCCGGCGACATTTACCAGGTTTGCCTGTCGCATCCCTTTGTGGCCTCCACCGCCCCGCCGCAAGCCTGGGAGTTTTTCGAGCGTCTCCGCCGCCTCTCCCCTGCCCCGTTTTCCTCCTATCTCCATTTTGGGGACACCCGGATCGCATCGTCTTCCCCGGAGTGCTTTTTGCGCATGAGTGGGCGCCGGATTTCCACCCACCCCATCAAAGGCACACGCCCAAGAAAAATTGGCGTTCGAGGCGACCAGCTCAGCGCGCAAGACCTCGTCTCCTCGCCCAAAGAAAATGCGGAGCTCATCATGATCACCGACCTCGAACGCAACGATCTGGGTCGGGTGTGCGAATACGGAAGCGTGCAGGTGCGCGACCTCCTCCGCCTCGAAACCTTCGCGCAGGTTTTCCATCTGGTTTCCACGGTCCAGGGGAAACTTCGGAAGGACGTGAGCCATGTGCAGGCACTGCGGTCGGGGTTTCCAGGAGGGTCCATTTCCGGTGCTCCGAAGAAACGCGCCCTGGAAATCATCCGGGAACTCGAACCGTTTCCCCGTGGCATCTACACAGGGGCCATCGGATACTTCGGATACAACGGAGAAAGCCAGTTCTCGATCGCAATCCGGACGGCAATTTTTGAAGAAAATCACGCCACGTTCCATGTCGGCGCCGGGATCGTCGCGGACTCGATTCCGGAAAAAGAATGGCAGGAAACCCTCGATAAGGCGTCCGGACTTCTCCTGGCGGCGGGATAGCCCGACATCCCAAAAAAAAGAGCCGCAGGCTTCGGGGCCCGCGGCTCTCTTGTTTGGATGGAGACCGGCTTACTTCTTCTTCGATTCTCCGGGGCGGTATTCCTCCTCGGCGAACTGGAACGCCTGGTCGAGTCCGACCATGTCCTCGCCGGGACGCAGGGTGTCGAACGCCTCGGCTTCCTTGCGGAGAGCTTCCTCGCCGTAGTTGGCCGCCTTGATCGAGAGTCCGATCCGACGCTCGGCCTTGTCCACCTTGATGACACGGGCTTCCACTTCCTGCCCCACCTTGAGGACATCCTTGACCTTCTCGATCCGGTCTTCGCTGATTTGCGAAATGTGGACGAGTCCGTCAATATCGTCCTGGAGCTGAACAAAGGCCCCAAAGTTGGTGAGCTTGCTGATCGTCCCCTTGACGAGGTCCCCGATGCGGAACCGCCCGTCAATTTCCTTCCAGGGATCGGTATCCAGCTGTTTGATGCCGAGGCTGATCCGCTGATTGGCCTTGTCAATGTCAATGACCACGGCTTCGAGTTCGTCACCCTTCTTGAGCATTTCGCTCGGATGATTGATCTTACGGGTCCAGGAAAGGTCGGACACGTGGATCATTCCATCAATGCCCTCCTCGAGTTCGACAAAGGCTCCGTAGGCGGTCATGTTGCGGACCTTGCCCTTGACCTGCTTGCCGATGATGTAGCGCAACTCGATCTCGTCCCAGGGATTCGGCTCGAGCTGGCGGACACCGAGCGAGATCTTCTGCTCGTCCTTGTTGACGCCGAGCACGACGGCCTCGACATCCTGTCCGAGCGTGAGCACATCCGAGGGACGGGCGATACGCTTGGTCCAGGAGAGCTCGGAGACGTGGATGAGTCCCTCAACGCCTTCCTCGATCTGAACGAACGCGCCGTAGGGCATGAGATTCGTGATCTTGCCGGAAATCTTCTGGCCCACCGGAAAGCGCTCTTCGATTTTGTCCCAGGGATTCGACTGCATCTGTTTGAGCCCGAGAGAAACACGCTCTTTTTCCTTGTTGATGTCGAGAACCTGGACTTCCAGTTGCTGGCCGACCTTGAGGATTTCTCCCGGGTGGTTGAGGCGCGCCCACGACATGTCGGTGACATGCAGAAGTCCGTCGATCCCGTCGAGATCAATGAAGGCACCGAAGTCGGTGATGTTCTTGACCGTGCCGACGATGCGATCATTGACATTCACACTCGAGAGGAAGGCCTGACGTTTCTCCGAACGTTCCGCCTCGATGATTTCCCGGCGGCTCAGGACAACGTTTTTGCGGTCTTCGTTGATCTTGACGATCTTGAAGTCGTAAACATTGCCCACGAACTGCTGGAGGTCTTTGGGGGGAATAATGTCAATCTGGGACGCCGGCAGGAAGGCCTCGACCCCGACATTGACCGTGAGGCCGCCTTTGACGACCGAACGGACTTTTCCCTTGATGAGGCCGTCGCCCTTGAAGACGCCGACGATCTTTTCCCAATTTTGCCGTTGGGCGGCTTTTTCCTTCGAGAGAACGACCATTCCCTCATCGTTTTCGAGACGCTCAAGAAGCACTTCGATCTCGTCACCGATTTCGACGTCTTCCGGGTCTTCGAATTCGGAGGCGGGAATGACTCCCTCGCTTTTGTATCCGATATCCACGAGGAATTCCCGTGATCTGATCTCAAGGATGTGTCCCTTGACGATACTTCCTTCGCGGTAGTTTTTGATCGAGCTGGCGATCAGTTCTTGCAATGCTGGCATAATGTTGATGGTTTCCTTTGATAATGTTCCGCCGCCGTTGAGAACATCAACGGTTGCAACCCTTCTGGTGCGGGCGGGTTGTTCACAATAGACCTCCCGTCCACGGGGGCAATCTTTTTTCAAGAATTTCTGCGCTTGGCACAGGAACGGGCGTTCCCTGTCACCCCCGGGCGCATCTCCTTGCCAGCAGAAAAAGGATTGTGCCGGAGCATCCGGGAAAGAATACTTCCGCAAAAGACCTCCCCCTTATGACAAATTCTCCCGCAGCAAAAAAAGTCAGTCTGATTGTTTACTTCATCGGGTTCACCGCCGCGCTGGCCGGCCTGCTCTTTGGATTGGATGTCGGCGTCATCTCCGGTGCCCAGCATTTCATCGAGAAGGAGTTCAAAATCGGGGACCAACAGATCGAGATCATCGTCAGCGCACTGCTCTGGGGGGCGGTTTTTGGAACCTTGATCAGCGGCGTGATTTCGAGCCACTTTGGGCGGCGGCGCACGATTCTCGTCAGTGCGGTGATTTTCATCCTTGGCTCCCTGGCGTGCGCGATGGCGCCCAACGAGCATGCGCTCATTGTCTCGCGATTTTTTCTGGGCATCGCGGTGGGTGTCGCCTCCTTCACCGCACCCCTTTACCTTTCGGAAATTGCCCCGCGGACGGTTCGGGGCTCGATGATTTCGATGTATCAACTGATGATCACCATCGGCATCGTGCTCGCCTTCCTCAGCGACACGTGGCTGGCCAGCTATGCGACCTTTGGAGGAATCACCGGGGGACATTGGCGGATCATGCTCGGGATCATCGCCCTTCCCGCAGCGGTCATGTTCGTGGGTGTGCTCTTTCTCCCGGAAAGTCCCCGCTGGCTGTTCCTGAAGGGACTCAAGGAACGCGCGGTGAATGTTTTCCGGCGCATGCACCTGGATGATGCGGAAATCGCGGCCGAGGTGCAGGAAATCGAGGACAGCATGAAAGTCCGGCAAAACGGATTCCAGATGTTCCTGCAGAATTCCAATTTCCGGCGCGCGATCGGGCTCGGAATCGGGCTTCAAATCATCCAACAACTCACCGGAATCAACGTGGTCATGTATTACGCCCCAAAAATTTTTGCGCTCGCGGGCTTTGAGGACGTCAACGAGCAAATGTGGGGGACGGTCATTGTCGGGGTGACCAATGTGCTTGCGACCTTCATCGCCATCGCATTTGTGGACAAGCTGGGGCGCAAGCCGATCATGTATGCCGGATTTGTGGTCATGGGTCTTGCCCTGTTGACGGTAGGTTCCCTCTTCAATGCGGACATCGAAAAAAATCCCTCCCTGGGCTATCCGGCCATCGGCGCCCTGCTCGTCTTCATCATCGGATTTGCCATGAGCGCGGGACCGATCATCTGGGTGATCTGCTCGGAGATTTATCCCCTGGCAGGCCGGGATCTGGGTGTGACCTGCAGCACCGCCACGAACTGGATCAGCAATGCGATCGTCGGTCAGACATTTCTGACGATGTTGAGCACGCTCGGAGGCGGAAACACCTTCCTGCTCTACGGCGGACTGAACGTTCTCTTCATCCTGTTCTTCCTGGTCCTCGTTCCAGAGACCAAGGGCATTTCCCTTGAGCAGATCGAGCGGAACCTGATGTCGGGACTCAAGCTCCGCAAGATCGGAAAATAGCGGTCTCCGGTCGGCAGACCGAGCCGGAGGACTTCGCTTATTTGCTCTCCGCAATCAACTGCCGAAGGACAAACGGGAGAATGCCCCCGTGCCGGTAGTAATCCACCTCGATCGGGGTGTCGATCCGGAGCTTTACCGACAGGGATTCCGTCCTTCCATCCTTCCGGGAAATCGTAAGGGTGAGGTCTTGTCGCGGTTGGATGTTCTCGGTGAGCCCCGTAATTTGGAAGGTCTCCGTGCCTTCAAGCCCAAGGGTCTCCGCACTGACGCCTTCGGGAAACTGGAGGGGAAGCACGCCCATGCCGACAAGGTTTGAGCGGTGGATGCGCTCGAAGCTGCAGGCGACAACCGCCTTGATGCCGAGAAGCCGGGTGCCCTTGGCCGCCCAGTCACGGCTTGAGCCGGTCCCGTATTCGTGCCCCGCGAAAACGATCAACGGAACCCCCTCTTCCTGATATTTCATGCAGGCATCATAGATGCTCATCATTTCGCCGGAGGGCTGGTGAATCGTGAGTCCTCCCTCCACGCGCGTGCCATCCTCCTTTGGCGGGATGATCAGATTTTTGATGCGCACATTCGCAAAAGTGCCCCTGGTCATCACCCGGTCATTTCCGCGTCGGCTGCCGTAGCTGTTGAAATCCGCAGCGGCGATGCCATTCTCGATCAGATATTTTCCGGCGGGTGAACTCGGCTTGATTGCCCCAGCGGGCGAGATGTGGTCGGTGGTGACGGAATCCCCGAAGATCCCCATCGGCCGGGCACCGGAAATGTCGGTGATCGTTCCCGCCTCCATTCCGAATCCGAGGAAGAAGGGCGGTTCCTGGATATACGTACTGTCCTTGTCCCACTCGTAGATCTGTCCGGTCGAGGCGGGCACCTCGTTCCACTTCGGATTCTGGTTGGCAAACCCGGTGTAGAGTTTTTGGAAGACCTCGGGCTTGAGCGAGGCCTGCATGGCGTCGCGAATCTCTTCCTGGCTGGGCCAGATGTCCCGAAGATAGACGTCCACACCATCCTTGTCCCTGGCAATCGGCTCCTTCGAGAGGTCGATGTCCACGCGTCCGGCAAGGGCAAAGGCGACGACCAACGGCGGCGACATCAGAAAATTTGCGCGGATGTTCTGGTGGATGCGGGCCTCGAAATTCCGGTTTCCCGACAACACGGCCGCCGTCACGAGGTCATTCTGGACGATTGCGGACTCGATCTCGGGGTTGAGAGGTCCGGAGTTTCCGATGCACGTCGTGCATCCATAGCCCACGATTTGGAAGCCGAGTTCATCCAGATACTGCTGAACTCCCACGGTCGCGAGGTAATCCTGCACGACCCGCGAACCGGGCGCCAGGGAAGTCTTGACGGAGGGATCCACGCGCAGCCCCCGCAGCACCGCTTTCTTGGCCAGCAGACCGGCGCCGAGCATCACGCTCGGATTGCTGGTATTCGTGCAGCTTGTGATTGCTGCGATGAGCACCGAACCGTCGCGGAGAGTGGTGTGTTCCTCGTGAAACGGCGACCGCGGAAAATCCTTTACCGTGTCCGGGGTGGGACGCTCCGCAACCATCTCGGACTCGTCCGCAGGCATCCGGCCATTGCGCTTGACTTCGGCACTGCGTCCGAGGTCGTTGGCGGACTTCCCATAGCCTCCTTCCGAGACCGGTTTCGTGAGGAGATTGGCGAACGTGTTTTTCAAGTCCGGGAGATCAATGCGGTCCTGCGGACGCTTCGGACCTGCCACGCCCGGCTGAACGGAGGCCAGGTCGAGGTCAATGTCCACGCTGTAGGTGATCTCCCCCTTGCGCGGCATGCCGAAAAGATTCTGCGCCCGATAATAATTTTCAAATGTCCGGCATTGTTCATCGGTGCGCCCGGTGGCGGCGAGGTAGTTGACGGACTCCGAATCCACCGGGAAGAATCCCATGGTCGCCCCGTATTCCGGCGCCATGTTTGCGATGGTTGCCCGATCGGTCAGCGGGAGCCCCGCCGCTCCCTCGCCATAAAACTCCACAAACTTTCCGACGACCTTTGCGGCGCGCAGGAGTTGCGTGACATGCAGGGCGAGGTCGGTTGCGGTGACCCCCGCGCGGAGACGACCCGTCAGGTGGACTCCGACGACTTCCGGCGTGAGGAAATAAACCGGCTGGCCGAGCATCCCAGCCTCCGCCTCGATTCCGCCCACTCCCCACCCGACAACACCGAGTCCGTTGATCATCGTCGTGTGGGAGTCCGTGCCCACCAATGTGTCGGGATAATAAAGTGCCGACCCGCCAACGCTCCCGGCACTCAGCACCCCTTTGGCAAGAAATTCGAGATTGACCTGGTGAACAATGCCGATCCCCGGTGGCACCACGCCAAATGTCTGGAACGCCTGCTGGCCCCATTTCAAAAATTGATAGCGCTCGCGGTTGCGTTTGAATTCCATCTCGAGATTGAGGCGCAGGGCATCCGCCGAACCGTAAAAATCGACCTGCACGGAATGATCCACCACCAGATCCACCGGCACCAGCGGTTCGATGATCGCCGGGTTGCCACCGAGTCCCTTGACGGCGCTCCGCATGGCGGCGAGATCCACGAGAAGCGGCACGCCGGTGAAATCCTGCAGGACAATGCGCGCCACAACAAACGGAATCTCCTCCGCGGCCGGCGCCTTGGCATTCCAGTTTGCCAGCGTCTCGACATCCCGGGCCTGCACCTTTTTTCCGTCGCAATTGCGCAGCACCGATTCGAGGACAATCCGTATGCTGACCGGGAGTTTGGAGACCGGACCGATGCCCTTCTCCTCCAGCGCAGGGAGGGAATGCAAGGCGCCGGACTCGCGGGAACCGGTGTCAAAGGAACGAAGGGTGTCGAAGGCCGATTTCATAGTTGGGACAAATGAAGCAGGTTTTGGGCGGGTCACGCAATACCGCTCCGAAAAAATGTCACGCCGCTCACTGCGCCCGCCTCCCCCTGGCGACAACTCCTCCCGCTCCCGTTACCTGACCAGCCGGCTCGCAAAATCCCCCACGCGTTTTGTCGCGTAGGCGGAAAGTGCCCGCCGAACCCACGGAAAAACCACCTTGAAAAAGGCGAAGGCGATCGCGAGCCAGCCGCGGGGTTTTCGTTTTTTCCCGTGGAGAGGCTCGCCGGGTTTCCCCTTGAGATACTTTGTCACCGTTTTCGTCCGTGTTTTGGGACCGGCAAAAATGTACCCGATCGCAGCGGCACCACCCAGCCACGCAAACGGACGGGAGCGCACGGAATTCTGCAACTTGGCTAGGACATCCAACTCGGCGCGGACGGCTGCGGTGTCGCGTTTGATGGCCGCCCGGCTGCGGGCCACATTGGCCAGGAGTTCGGCCTTTGTCTTCATGGCGTGCGCCCTCCCCGCAGTCCCGCCAAATCCCGGGAGATTTCCTTTCTCGTCGCGGAAAAAATTGGTGTCTTCCAGTGGCTCCTCACCAGCACCCCGCAACAAATCGCGCCGACGAAATGAAGCACCGTGAATGCCAGAAGAATCCAGATCCAGGAAACATGGAAAACGGTCGCGAGCAGGACCGCGACAAACAGAACAAGGAGAAGGTATCCGAATGCCAGGAAAAACAACGCACCGCCGAGCAGGAGAGCCAACCGGAGATAGAGCACTCCGGCCTCGCGGGCCTCCTCACCGGCAAGAGCCCCCAGGGACTCGGCATATTGCCCGAAGGCACCGATGAGGCTGAGCACCACATCCACAAGTCCGCGCGGCCCGGCCACCGGATTTCCTCCGGGAACCGCGCCGCCAGAATCGCCTGTCGTTTCCAAAGGGAATCAGCGACGGAAGATGATTCCGAGAAGGAATCCGATGAGCGCCGCAATCCCGACGGCTTTCAAGGGATTCTGCCGGATGTATTCCTCGGTTTCCCCCTGGTAGGTCTGGACACAGGAACTTGCATCCCCCCAGAAGGCCTTGGCTTTGTCCTGATACTCGTCGGCTTTGGCCCTCGCATAGCCACGCACATCCTCATAGGTGGCACTGGCCGCGTCGCCAAGATCCTTGGCGGCGGCGGTGATGTGCTCCCGACCGGTTTCGTAAACAGTCTGAGCGTGTTGTTTGACGGATTGCCCGACGGCCTTGGCCGCTTCGGTCGTGGCATCGAGTGCCTTCTTGGCATGTTCGGTGCTGCTCTCGATTTTCCGGGCCGCCGTTTTCGATTCATTGGATTCTGACATGGTTTTCTCCTTGTTGGTTTGCAATTCTCACACTGGCAGAGAATTGCCGCTTGGCAAGCTTTGATGCCGCAGGAATGATGCCCCGGTTATGTCTGACATTCATGCCTTTGCCCCTGGTCGGGTTGAACTCCTCGGAAACCACACGGACTACAACGGCGGCGTCGTTCTCTCGGCCGCCATCCAAATGGGAATCCACGCGACCGGCCGACGCCGGAACGACGAAAAAATCCGGCTCACAAGTGAAGGCATCGAGGGGGTCATCGAGGCTTCTCGAAAGGCCGGTCTCCTGCCGCGTGGGGGTTGGGAGGATTACCCGCTGGGTGTCGCCGAAATGCTTGCCCGGGCGGGCGCAGGGATCGGCGGATTTGAAGCCCACTTTTCCGCGGATCTTCCCCCGGGTGCCGGACTTTCCAGCTCCGCCGCCCTCGAAGTGGCAACCGCCGTCCTGTTGACAAAACTTTTCCCCTTGGAAATTTCCCCTCTCGATCTCGCGAAACTCTGCCGTCGCGCAGAAAATGAATTTGTGGGCGTCAGTTGCGGGCTCCTCGACCAGGTCTCCTCGATTTTTGGAAAAAAGGACCATGTCATCCACCTCGATTGCCGGGCGGAAACCGTCGCGCTCATCCCCTTCCCCTCCGATCTCGGCCTCCTGATCGTACATTCCGGCGTCAAGCATGCCCTCACGGGCGGGGAGTATAACGAACGACGCGACCAATGCTTCGAAGCCGCCAAACGGATGCGTGTCCCCGCCCTCCGGGATGTCACCTCCACGGAACTCGCGGCAGCCGATCTTCCGCCCCTGGTGAAAAAACGCGCCGCCCACATCGTCGGAGAAAATGAACGCGTCTTCCAGGCGCTCGATTTCCTGCGCGCCGGCAACGGGGACGCCTTCGGCCGCTTGATGACAGCCTCCCACCAAAGCTCGATGGAAAATTTCCAGAACAGCACGCCGGAACTCGATGCGCTCGTCGCCATCGCAACCCGCCAGAAAGGGTGTCACGGCGCCCGCCTCACCGGGGGGGGCTTCGGCGGCGCAATCGTCGCCCTCGTGGACCTCTCGCAAATTGAAAACCTCTCGGAGAAAATCCTCGCCGACTACCTCTCCCTGACCGGACACACCGGAAAAGCCTTCCGCTGCCTCGCCAGCGATGGCGCCCTCGCGAATTCGCTCAGCGTTTAGAGTAGTTTGCAGATCACGGGTTGCCGCGTGTTCTCTTCTTCCAAACTCATGAAATCCAACCAGCCCCCAACCGAACCCCTCACCGTCCGTCGCCAAAAAGGACAAATCTACAGCCATGTCCGGAAGAAATGGCTCAACGAAACCCCGGAGGAAGCTGTCCGGCAGGAATACCTCTGCCTGCTGGTGAATGAATACGGCTTCTCCCTGGGACAGATCGACGAGGAGGTCAGCCTGCCCGGCGACCGGGGAAACAAGAACGCCCGCGCGGATTTCGTCATCTGGCGCACCGTGGAGGAGCGCAAGGCGGGCAGGACCGCCCTCATCGTCGTGGAGTGCAAGGCCGACAACGTCGCCATCGACCAGAAGACCTACCAGCAGGGCGCGAACTACGCGAACAACGAGCGCGCCAGGTTCTTCGTCGCCCACAACCGCCGCAGCACCAAGTTCTTCAAGGTCGATCTGGAAAAGCGCGCCCCGAACTACAGCGAGGTGAAGGACATCCCGCACGCCAGCGACAGCGACAAGCAAATCGAGGCCCTGCTCGCCCAATTGAAGCCCTTCGAGGGCAAGGAGTTCGCCGACCTGCTGCACCAGTGCCACAACGTCATCCGCAACAACGAGCACCTCGACCCCGCCGCCGCCTTCGACGAGATCGCCAAGATCCTCTTCATCAAGGTCTGGGTCGAGCGCCGCCTGAAGGAACGCCGCGAGCGCAAGAACCTCTTCACCGTGGATTTCCTCCGCAGCCAGATCGGCAAGAACCCCATCCAGTCCCTTTTCGACGAAACCAAGGAAGCCTACCAAGCCGACAAAATCTTTGAGAAAGACGAGCGCATCAACCTCAGCGCCGCCACCGTCGAGGCCATCGTGCAAAAGCTGGAAAGCTACAACCTCTCAGAGACCAGCGAGGACGTGAAGGGCATCGCTTTCGAACGCTTCCTAGGCAGCACCTTCCGTGGCAATATGGGTCAATTCTTCACCCCGCGCCCCGTGGTGGATTTCATCGTGCAGATGCTCGATCCGCAGGAGGACGAGATCATCTGCGACCCCGCCAGCGGCTCCGGCGGCTTCCTCATCCGCTGCTTTCAAATCCTCCGCGAGCGCATCGCCGCCGACGTGGACGCGCAATACCGCGCCTTCTGCGCCGAGACCGACAAATCGCGCCTGCCCGAGGCCGAGAAGGCGAAACGCAAACGCGCGAAATACGATGAGTTGCAAACCGAACTCGACCCCTTCTCCGATCCCGACGTTTCCAGCCGGAAGAAACTCCAGTCCCGCATCTGGACGCTCTCCAACCTCCGCATTTACGGCACCGATGCCAACGACCGCATGGCCCGCACCAGCAAGATGAACATGATCATGCACGGCGACGGCCACGGCGGCGTGCATCATCACAACGGCCTGCTCAACGTGAACGGCATCTTCGAGGGGCGCTTCCAGGTCATCGCCACCAATCCGCCCTTCGGCGCCGTGGTGCAGGCGGGAAACAAAATCCTGCGCGGCGACCACGTGGTGGATGGCGCGGCCCGCGCCCGCTACCGGGGCGAATACGGCCAGCTCTACGATGACGCCATCGCCCGCGTGGAAGCCGCCGAGGGCAAGCCCATCCTCTCCCTCTTCAAGCTCCCGCTCAAAGGCCAGGACGCCGACGGCGCGGGTGAGGCCCGGCTGGGCAAGATCAGCATGAAGACCGAGCTGGTCTTCATCGAACGCTGCCTCGATCTCCTCGCCCCCGGCGGGCGTCTCGGCATCGTCCTCCCGGAAGGCATCTTCAACAATCCCTCGCTGCAATACGTGCGCGAGTTCACCGAGGACCGCGCCTTTCTCCGTGCCGTCGTCAGCCTGCCCCAGGAAACCTTCGTCAGCAGCGGGGCCAGCGTGAAGTGCTCCGTCCTCTTCCTGCAGAAGTTCACGGAAAAAGATCAGGAGGACTTCGACCGCACGCGGAGCGATGCCACCGGGGAAATCACCCGCCAGCACCAGCCCGAGGTGGACGAAACCCACGCCCGGCTCGACGAGGCCGCCGTCGCGGCCAAGGCCGCCAAAGACAAGGACCGCCTCGCCGAGCTGCGCAAGGAGCGCAAGGACTTCGACCGCCGCATGGCCGCCACTATCGCCGCCGAAAGCCGCGCCTTGCTCAAGCAGCGCTTCGACTACCCCGTCTTCCTCTACGAGGCGGAAAAAGTCGGCATCTCCGCCACCGGCGAGCCGGACCAGAACGAACTCTTCCCCAACGACCGCCTCCCCGCCGGCGTGGAAAAATCCTGCCTCGAACTCTACCGTGAGTTCCAGCAAGACCCCGCGCCTTTTTTCGTCCACGGCCCGGCGGCGTGAGTCATCACGCCGGCCGGGCCTTTGCTGTCCAATGGTCGCAAGCCAGCCGCTGGAGTCCCGGCAGCTTCCGCGAGGTGGCTTGGAGCTGGCCGCCCGAGACCATCCAACCGCTTTCCACCGTCCTGCGCCGTCGCATCGAGTGCGTAGGCCGCGCGGAACACCCGCTCGACTCGCTCGTGTTCGGCTCGCTCCACTTCGGCGGCGAACTTTCCCGGCGCGACATGAGCAGCAAGCAGGAGGTCAAAGGAAAGCTCTTCTTCGCCCATGCCGACGACGTGGTTTACTCGAAGATCGACGCGCGGAACGGTGCCATCGGCATCGTCCCGCATGAAATGCCGCTGGTGGTCTTCAGCTCCGAATATCCCATCTATGAAGTGGACCGGGAACGGGCGCTGCCGGAATACGTGAAGCTGCTGTTCCGCATGGCAAGCTTTCGCCAGCGCATCAACAGCCTGATCAGCGGCGCAAGCGGCAGGAAACGGGTTGAGCCAAGCACGCTGGAAGGTATTGAAGTTCCTTTGCCCCCGCTCGCCACCCAGCAAGCCATCGTGGACCACTGGCAGGCCGCGCAGCGGAAAAACGCCGCTGCCCTTCGCACGGCGGACGAGCAGGAGGCGGAGACGGAATCAGCTTTTCTCAGGGACCTTGGCCTCAAGAGCTCTGTATCAATACTAACGCATCGAGGTTTCGCGCTTCATTGGTCGGACGTTGAGAGGTGGGGCGTGGATGGGCTACGCAAAACGATTGGCGGAATTGATCCGAACAAAAGTAAATTCGCCGCTGAATCATTGAGCACGGTGCTGGAGTTCGCCCAGTATGGAACCAGTGACAAAGCCAACGAGGCGCAAAAGGGCGTTCCCGTGCTGCGAATAAGCAACATCAAGGACGGCAGGATATCCTGGGAGAATCTCAAGCATATCGAACTGCCTGGGAGGACAGAAGCGTCCCTCAAGCTCGTGGATGGTGACATTCTCATCATCCGAACGAGCGGTAGCCGCGACTTAGTTGGAACTTGCGGAGTTTATCGCGGGGATCGCCCGTCTGTCTTCGCGTCATATCTGATCCGTCTGCGCATCGATCAGAGCAAAGCGGTGCCTGAATTTATCAGCTATTTCATCAACTCACCTGCGGGCCGCCAGCAGGTGGATGCGGTGAGCCGTCAGATCATGCAAAACAATATTAACAGCGAAGAAATCAAAGGCTTGCGCATCCCCCTCCCGCCGCTCGCCATCCAGCAACACCTCGTCGCCGAAGTGAGCGCCGCGCGCGAAACCATCGCCGCCGTGCGCGCCGCCGCCGCGCAGCGCGCCGCCGATACCGCCCGCGAAGTGGAGGAAATGATCCTCGGCCACCGCCCGGCTTCGAAATCGTGAGGGGAGAGGGTCAGTCCCATAAATTATAATTTCTTTCGAATTCCGGACGCTGAGGATGTTTCGCACCAGCATTTTGAAGTTGATGCCCGCCACAGAAGTCGGGGAGGCCTTCGACCCGCAGATCGGGCGGCCGACGAAAGAACTTCATGCCGTGTGCGGACTCTTGCTGCTCATAGAATATCTCAACTGGAGCGTGGAGCAGACGGCAAACGCGTGGTGTTTTGATGCCTCCGTGCCGTTCGCGCTCAACTTGCCGCGCGACAAACAAAATCTGAGCGAGCGCACGGTGGACAGCTATCGGCAGTTGCTGAGGGAAAGCGAATCGGCGGAAATCTTCGAGACGGTGGACCTCAAGGAGGGGGGCGGCCATTGACGGCGGCGACAGAAAAGAAAATCGCCTTGGATCAACGGCGGGCCGAACAAGAAATCCCGCGCGGCGTTCTGAACGAGCGGAACCCGCATTTTGTTTTTGCGCCCGCATCTGCAAAGCCGCGCGCACGATTTGCTCCGGGGTTCGGCGAATGCCCGTGTAGATCACTTCGAACCCGGCGTCGCAAAGGATGTCCGCCACGTATTTTGCCCCGCAGTCGTGTCCGTCGAGCCCTGGCTTCGCGATGAGGATGCGAAAACGGCCTCCGGCGGCGCGGGAGTCATGGGAATATCAGGCTCGAAATTGCTGGGCCAGTTCGGGTTTCACCACCTTGCCCATGGCGTTTCGCGGAAGCTCCGGAAGAATGAGGAGGCGGGAGGGGACTTTGTAAATGGCAAGGCGTTCCTTCGCCCACGCCCTTAGCGTATCCAGGCTTAAGGAATTTCCTTCCTTCACCACCACCGCCGCCGCGACGCGTTCCCCCCATTCGGGGTCTTCGACTCCCACCACCGCGCACTGTTCGATGGCCTCGTGGTTTCGCAGTTCGTCTTCGATTTCGAGGGCGGAAACCTTATATCCCCCGGTCTTGATGATATCGACCGACTCGCGGCCGAGGATGCGGAACGATCCGTTCTCCCGCACGGCAACGTCGCCCGTTTTGAACCAGCCCTCCACGAAGGCTTTCTCCGTTTCCGACGGACGCTGCCAATACTCGCGGAAAACGGTCGGTCCCTTCACCTGGATTTGGCCGGGAGTGCCATCGGGCACGGCGTTCAGCGTTTCATCGACCAGGCGGACTTCCACATAGGGCAGGGCTTGGCCGACAAAACCGGGCAGGCGTGCTCCGTTGAGAGGATTGGAAAGGGCCATCCCCAATTCGGTCATGCCATATCGTTCGAGCAGCGTGTGGCCGCTGATTTCCCTCCAGCGCTCCAAAGTGACGACCGGCAGCGCCGCGGAACCGCAGACCATGAGGCGCAACTTTCGGCAGGCGGCGGAAAGCGCCTGTTGTTTCCCGGGAGAAGCGGACTCCCAGGCCTTGACGAGCCGGGCATAGACTGTGGGCACCGCCATGAAAAGCGTGAGCCGGCCCGATTGGATGCCTGCCCAGGTTTCCTCGGCATCGAAGCGGGGCGCCATTTCGCAGGTCGCTCCCGCCCAGAGTGCGCAGGACAGGACGTTCAGGATGCCGTGCAGGTGATGCAGCGGGAGAACCAGCAGCGTGCGGTCGTCGGGCACCCAGCCCCAGGCTTCGATGAGACTGCGAATCTGCCAGGAAAGAATTTTGTGAGTGGTGACGACTCCCTTGGGTTTGCTCGTCGTCCCGCTCGTGTAAATGAGCATCGCCGCGCGATCCGCTTCCACCGCAGGAAGCGCGCCCAGAGCGTGATCCCGGATGTCCTCACAGCGGAGAAACCGGCAGCCGAGCCGCTCGGCCACCGGCGCGAGCTTGTCGGCGAACTCGGCGTGGGCGACCACGATTTCCGCGCCGGAATCCTCCAGCACGTAGGACCACTCTGCCGGAGGGTGCATGGTGCAAAGGGGGACTGCCGTTCCACCGGCCCGCCAGATGCCCCACTGGACGCAGGGATAGTCAAACGACGAAGGCACCAGAAATGCCACGCGGCGGCCTTCCAGATCGGCCCGGCCGGCGAGAAGGGCCGAGGCGATGGCGTGGGATTTTTCCAAAAGCTGGCCGTAGCTGTATTCCCCGGCGGAATCGGCGATGGCGATCCGGTCGGGGGCGGTTTGTTCGGCGCGGGCGACAAGAGGAATGAGGGATTCGGTCATGATGATTTCAAGGGATGGACCGCACCATGGCGGTAAAGGGAAAGACGTAGGCTTGCAGGAATACGAGTCCGCCCATCAGGCAGGCCAGTGCGAGGGTATGGGGAAAAACGCGGCGGAAGATTTCCCCCTCCGCTCCGCTTTGATTGGTGGCCGTGGCGGTAACCACCAGGCTTTGCGCGGCAATGGCCTTACCCATCACTCCGCCCGTCGTGCCTGCGGCGCACATAAGGTAGGGATCGAGGCCAATCTGCTGCGCGGTGATCTTTTGCAGATTTCCGAACAGCACGTTCGTGGAGGTGTCCGAGCCGGTCACGGTCACGCCGACCCACCCAAGCAGCGTGCCGAAGAACGGATACAGCCCGCCGGTCAACGCCAGTGCCAGGCCGAGCATCGCGTCACAGCCGGAGAATTTCACCACGTGGCCAATGGCCAGCATCAGGGAAATGATTACCAGCGAGTGCCGAAGATGACAAAGTGTCGCAAAATAGACTCCCACCATCTCCCGGAGACGGAAGCGCATCAACAAGCCGGAGATCACCGCTGCCAGAAGGATTCCTGTGCCGCTGGCGGAAAGGAGGTTCAGCTTGAATACCGCCGCCTCGGGACCCGCTCCGGCCGGAACAATCGGAGGAACGCGCTGCACGAGACCATCGAGGAAAGGGACCGGAATCTTGATCACCCGCACGTCGTCGCAAAACCGGACAAACCCCGGCATTCCCCAAATGAAAACCACCACCGTCAGAATGATCCATGGCATCCACGCGGCGAGGGTTCCCCGCTGAAATACGGAAGCGGAGCCCCGCGCCGGAGGCGGCGTTTCGTTTCCCTCGTGATCCCAATACGAGCGCGGGTTCCAGAACTGGCAGAAGACGGCCACACTGATCAGACAAATCGCCCCGGAAACAATATCCACCAGCCAGGGTCCGTGGAAGTTGGCCATGACAAATTGGGGAATCGCCAGTCCCAATCCGGCCACCAACGCTGCCGGCCAGACTCCGCGCAGGGCGCGAAAGCCGCCAAAAAACACCACGAGCCAGAACGGCATGATGAGGGAAAAGAACGGAAGCTGCCGCCCGACGATGGCGGACAAATGCAGCCCATTCAAGCCGGTCACCTGCTCGAGTGTCGTCACGGGAATGCCGAGAGATCCAAACGCGACGGACGCCGTGATCCCAAGCAACGAAAGACAGGCGGCGTCCAGCGGACGGAAACCCATTTGTAAAAGCAGCGCGGACGTGATGGCCATGGGCGCGCCAAATCCCGCCATGCCTTCCAGAAACGAACCGAAGGCAAAGGCGATCAGGATGATTTGAATCCGGGCATCCGGCGCGATCGAAGTGAGGCTCTGCCGCAGAATGTCCATATGGCCGCGCCGCACGGCTAACTGATACAGAAAGACCACATTGAGAAGAATCCATCCAATCGGGAAGAGCCCATACGCCACCCCATACAAAGTGCTGGCCACGGCGGCGGATCCCGGCATCCGATTGACCAGCACCGCCACCCCGAAGGCCGCGACGAGGGAGATTATCGCGGATGGCAGGATCTTCAGGCGGAAAAGACCGATGCACGCAAAGAGCAGCAGAATCGGGAAGGCCGCCGCCAGCGTGGAGAGCACCTGATTCTGGAACGGGTCGTAATTTTGGATCCAGATCGCGGTCATGACATTCCGAACGACTCGGGGTGACAGCAGCCGCGCGCCGGTCGGCGGGAATGCAGGGGGCAAAATAGGAAGAAGCAGAACATGGGGAAAACGCGAGTGCCGAGGGACAACGGCTACCGCAAAGGCTGGCAGAGCGCAACAAAATTTTGCATGATTTTGCGCAATAATGCAATAATCTGCCAATTTCCTCCAGCAGTTCTCATTATGATGCTCACGCCCGAGGGGGAAACTGGGGGTCAGGCTGCATTTTCTTGCATTTTCACAAATTTCTGAAGCGCCACCGGCAATTCCGCCAAGCTCCCCTTGCTGCGATGAAGTGCCAGGCTCACGTTCGCCGC
>JACSRU010000065.1 GCA_014879575.1 Chthoniobacterales bacterium
TCCGTCCCCGCCGCCGGCCCCTCCTCCAGAAACACTTCCGCCGCCGCCTGAAGCAGCGTTTCATCAGCATATTTTTGGGAGCGGGCCATAAATAAGTGATTACTTACTCACAAATTCAAACGTGTCAAGTCATTATCGAGATTCCCTTTGAGGATGGTTCCTCCGACCCCATCCGGCTTTGCCCAACCGACGAAGAGCGCTTGCCCGTCTTCGGTTGGACGCCCCGCCGCAATGACCGCAAAACAAGCACTCAATCTGAGCAGGTTCATGATCTGGAGGATGCGCAGTGCAGAGAGAGGTCCTTCCTCACCCGGCGATTCCAAAAGGCCCATGGATGAAAAAAGAGGAGTTGAATAATTTGAATTGCGAGCGAGAATATACGTTGGTTTGAAATCAAAAATTCTAATAGTTCTCACCGTTATTGCTGTCCTGATCATCGTTCTGGCATGGCGCGGCGGCCTTTCCTTGCCGGAGTCAAAATCCCAAGGGGCGGAAAATCCCACAGCGACCGCAACGGTGGACAACCTGGAGTCGAAGTTGCTTCTTTCCGGCGAGATCACGCCGGCCTTTCAAGTGGAGGTGAAACCTGAAGTGGGCGGGAAAATCCGGAAAATTTACGTGCTTCCCGGTCAAACGGTCTCCAAAGGCGACAAGCTTGTCACGATTGATGACACCGACATTCTGACGGAAAAAGCCTCGGCGGAAACCGAAATCGAGGGTGCCAGCCTGTCCGTGGAGAAAAATCGTGGCAACTACGCCAGAGCCCGGGCGCTCTTCGACCAGAAGCTCATCAGCAAGGAAGTCTTCGCCAACCTCGAAGCGGATTTCAAAATTTCGGAAAACACGCTGGAAAAGGCGCGCCGCAAGCTGCAGATCGTCAACGACCGTCTGAGCAAGACAACGATCCTGTCCCCGGCGGACGGCACCATTCTGGATGTCAATGTGAACGAGGGTCAGGTGGTCGTCGGGGCGGCGAGCGTGAATTCGGGAACCGTGCTGATGCTTTTCGCCGATCTGTCGCGACTGCTGATCAACGCCCATGTCAACCAGATGGATGCCTCACGGCTCAACGTCGGGCAGGAAATGACGCTCCGGCTTTCCGATGATGAAGCGGACAACATCAAGGCCAGGATCGAGTTCATCGCGCCCATCGCCACCGTAAAAAATAACATCAAGGGCTTTGAGGTCCAGGCGGCGATCCAGGAGAACAAAGGCCGCCTCAAACCCGGCATGTCCGTGAGCATGGATGTGCCGACCGGACACGCAGACCAGGTGGTCACCGTTCCGATTGCCGCCGTCTTCAAGGAAAATGACCAGAGGGTTGTCTATGTGAGAAAGGGCGGGAACATCCAGCGCCGCGTCGTCTCCATCGGTCTCACCGACCTGTCCCGCGCGGAAATCAAAGCCGGCATCGAGGAGGGCGAGGAAATCCTCCTCATCGATCCCACAACCCTCGCCCCGGGGAAATCCTGAGCCCCCACCGCGTGTCGCTCATCCATCTCGAAGGCGTCAGCAAATTTTACAAAGTCGGGGATCAGGAAATCCGCGCGCTGGATTCCGTGGACTTGCGGATCGAGGAGGGCGAGTTCGTCTCGATCATCGGACCGAGCGGCAGCGGGAAGTCCACCCTGATGCACCTCCTCGGGTGCCTGGATGCCCCGACCTCCGGACGCATGGAAATCTGCGGCAACGACCTGAGCAAGGCCTCGCAAAATCGTCTGGCAACTGTCAGAAACCGCGAGATCGGTTTCGTCTTTCAGGCCTTCAATCTGCTTCCCAAGCTGGATGTGGTGCGCAATGTGGAACTCCCGCTCGTCTATTCCGGTCTCCGCGCCAGGGAGCGCAGAATCCGCGCGGAACAAGTGGCCCGCGATGTCGGACTCGGGGAACGGCTTGCCAATCGTCCGGTGCAGCTGAGCGGGGGACAATGCCAGCGGGTCGCGATTGCGAGAGCCCTCGTGAACAATCCCCGGATTGTCTTCGGCGACGAGCCCACCGGAAACCTGGATTCCGCCACGGGAGAGATGATTCTCCAGATGTTCAAGGATCTCAACGCCGGGGGAAAAACCATCGTTCTCGTCACCCACGATCCCGACATCGCTCGCGTCTCGCGCCGGGTCATTGAAATCCGCGATGGAAAAATCCGCCGGGAGTATGCGCCATGAATATTCTCGTGGCCCTGCAGATCGGGCTCCGCGAGATCGCGGCCCACAAATTCCGCAGTTTTCTTTCCATGCTCGGAATCGTCCTCGGCGTGAGCAGCCTTGTCTCCACCCTGGCTCTCACCGCGGGAATCGAGCAGGGCACCCGCGCGTTCATGCAGCAGGTGGGAGGGCTCGAATACGTCACCATCGTCAACAAGGAAATTTCCAACGAAAAATTTGATTTCTGGAATCTGTCGCCCGGACGCACTCTCCGGGACGGATTGGCCATCAAGAAAGGGGCTCCGCTCGTCTCCCATGTCTCGCCCGAGCTGGCTGTCGGCGCCGCCATTTCCGCGCCGGGACGCTCGGACCGCAAATCCATTCGCGGAGTGTACCCCGATCACTTCGTCGTCGGACGTCATGAACTGAAGGCCGGCAGATTCCTCACCAATCTCGATGTGGAGCGCTCGCTGCGCACGGCGGTGATTGGGGATGAGATTGCGGCGACCCTCTGGCCCGGACTCCCGACAAAGGACGTCGTCGGCCGCCAAATCAAAATCAACGACCGTCCGTTCGAGGTGGTCGGTGTCCTGGCCAAATATGAACGGGACGAAGACCGAAAGAAACGCGAGGCGGGGAAACCTGTGACTCCAAGCCGAATGGGACGCCGGTGGGATCCCTTCCGTCAAAAAAACGAATCCCTCCTGATTCCGTTCTCAACCATGTTTTATGAATTTCGGGCGGGTGCCTTTCCGCTGGATTCCATGGAATCCGTCCGGCTCGACAGCCTGATCGTGCGGATCGGGGATCTCGACAAATTCCGTCCGGCGCTGGATCAGTTGCGTTCGATACTGGATGTCACGCACCGGGGGGTTGATGACTTTGACCTGGAAACCCGCGAAGAATGGTTCGGACGCATGGAATCCAGCGTTCGCGCCACAAAAATGAGCGGCGGCCTCATTGCCGCCATCAGTCTCATCGTTGGGGGAATCGGCATCATGAACATCATGCTGGCAAGCATCTCGGAACGCGTCCGGGAGATCGGCATCCGCCTGGCGGTGGGTGCCAAGGGCCGCGACATCTTCGTCCAAATCCTTGTCGAAAGCGTGTCCATCGCCTTCATTGGAGGCCTCCTCGGCGTGCTGGCCGCCTTCGGACTTCTGGAAATCCTCAAACTCATTGCCCCCACGGAAAACTCCCCCATCATGACCCTTGGTGGAGTCCTCTTCAGCGTCGGGTTTGCGATTCTCTCCGGCTTCCTTTCCGGAATCTACCCGGCCATGCGAGCCTCCCGCCTCCACCCGATTGCCGCGCTGCGCTACGAGTAGGCCTTCCATTTTTAGGCTTGGTTCCGTCCGACAGGCCGCGAGGCAATCAATAGATCACCCGGAGCAAACAGAGCCCCCCGGCTGGGGCGACATGGTTGATCCGGGGCCCCGCATTTTTCAGGCGGTGACGCAAATCCTCGAGCGGAAGGCGTCCCCCCGCGCATCGAATCGCCGAGGCGGCGAGCATCCGAACCATTTTGTAGAGAAACCCTTCCCCGTGGAATGTCAGGGAAATTTCCGCGCCCTTCCTTGTGACGCAAAGTCGGGTGAGTGTCCGGACTGTCGGTTCCGGCACTTTTGATCGGCGGGCGCAAAATGCGGCGAAGTCGTGGCGACCGACAAAGGAATCACAGGCGGCGCGCAGGACATCCCGGTCGAGTTTGCCCGGAACATGCCAGATGCGATCGCTGAGCAGGGGCGGCAGGACCGGGGCATTCCAGACCGTGTAACGGTAAACCTTTCCCTTGGCGGAAAACCGGGCGTGAAAATCCGGCGGAGTTTTTTGGATGCGCATCACCCGGACCCCCTGCGGGAGGTGCGCATTGACGGCACCCAGCCAGTCGCCGGGCGGCAGACGTTTGTCGGGAACATCCACATGGGCGCACTGGCCCAGGGCATGGACTCCGGCATCCGTGCGCCCGGCTCCATGCACAGTGGTCGGTGTCCCACAGAGAATCCGGAAGGCCTGCTCCAGGGCGTCCTGCACGGCTTTGCCATTTGCCTGGCTTTGCCAGCCGGAGAACCGCGCACCATCATAGGCCACAGTCAAACGCAGTCTCATGCCTGGGAGTCCAGCCAGCTCTGCAGAAGAATCTGCGCGGCGACCTGGTCGATCATCGCCTTCTGGTCGCGCGCCTTTTTGCCCGCCTCCTGAAGGGAGCGTTGAGCGGAAACCGTTGTCAGACGTTCATCCCAGGCCACGACCCGGCAGGGCGATTCCGCTTTCAATGCCTCGATAAATTCTCTGGCCTTCGCGGCCGCAGGCCCGAACGAACCGTCCATGTTCCGGGGCATTCCCACGATGATCGCGTGGATGGCCTTTTCCTTTGCGATGTCCAGAATCCTTTGCCTGACGCGCCCGCTCTTCACCTGGATGGTTTCCATCGGATGCGCGAGCATCCCGAGGTCGTCACTGATAGCAACTCCCACCCGGGCGTCTCCAAGATCAATTCCCAACGAGCGATTCATTTGCGGTTGAAAATCTCATGTCTGCCCGCTAGGTTCAACCACCATGTCACCATTGTCATTGGACAAATTCGGAGAGAACCTCCCGGTTTCGGGGGTCGTTGCATTTTCTCAGGTCGCCGTCGGATTGGGTGTTGGTCTGCTGGTTGCGGATCGGATTGGCTCCAACGCGCGTCGAGGGCTTTCCCTCGGCCTGCTTGGGGCCGGGGTGGCGGCTCTCGTCCCCATTGTCTGGGGGGTTGCTTCCAACCTGAGCCACCGCCCGGGGTCTTCCCGCGCAATGGAGCGGCAGCTGGACGGAATTCGCCGCGCACCGGGTGGCGGATAAAATTTCCGGACACTTGAAGGTCGTCCTTGCCTCCGCGTCTCCCCGGCGGAAGCAGTTGCTTGAGGGGGCGGGGTATCAGGTCGCCTGCATCGTTTCCGGTGCTGAAGAAATCGAGGATCACTCGCTTCCGCCCGACAGGCTCGCGCTGGAAAATGCCTCGCGAAAAATTGCTCGTGTGGCCCGCGACTTTCCGGATCAAATCGTCCTTGCCGCCGATACGGTCGTCTGGAGAAACGGCCGTTTTTTTGGGAAGCCCACCGATCGGGAGGATGCCTTCCGAATGGTGCGCGAACTTGCGGGTGCCACGCATGAAGTCGTCACAGGGGTCATCATCCACTTTCCCGGAAAGGAAGGGGTGTCCTTTGCGGAGTCGTCGCAGGTCACATTTCACCCGTTGAGCGATGAACAAATCCGGCACTACCTTTTGTCCATCCATCCCTTGGACAAAGCCGGCGGCTATGCCGCGCAGGACGACGAGGGGCGTCTGATCCAAAGGATCGAGGGTTCGGTGACCAATGTCATCGGTCTTCCGTTGGAGCGGCTCGGGGAATTCCTGCCCCTCTGAGGAGGCGTCCACCGAAAAATTTTCTCCGGGGGATTTTTCCCGGCGCCGGGGTTACGACCCGGAGAGCGAAACGGAGGCGGTCTGCCCAATGCGCAACGGCGTTGGGGGCTTCCCGGTGATCTGCACACGAACCGGAAACCGGTTCGGCAGCCTGACCCAATCAACGGTTTGGCGGACATCGGGGAGCAGGCGTGCCGTCGAACCATCGGGGACGAAAATCCCCCAGGCCACGCTCTCGACAATGCCCTCGAAGGGCTGCCCTTCATGGCCCAGGAGTCGGATGGTGGCCTTGCCTCCTTCGGCGACATGTCGCAATTGGGTTTCCTTGAAATAGGCGGCCACCCAAAAGGAACTGGAATCAACCAACGCAAGAATCTGCTGCCCGGCGACCACATACTCGCCGGGCGAAGTCGTGACGTTTGTCAGATAGCCATCCACGGGAGCAAAGATTTTTGTATAGCTGAGATTGAGCTTGGCGTAGTCCAGATCCGCCTGTGCGGCGGCGACATCCGCCCGCGCCCCGATGTCGGCATCCTGCGCATTTTGAAGGTCGCGGATATCGGTGACCTTTGTCTGGTAGAGCTGGGTCTGCCGGTCGAGTTCCTGTTTGCTTTGGATGGCCTTGGCCTGGGCCTGTTGGAGCTTTCCGGTCAGGCTGTTTACAGCGGCGACATAGGTGGCGGGGTCGATTTCAAAAAGCAAATCCCCCTTCCGGACCTGCTGATTGTCTTTGACCGGGATGTGAATGATCGGGCCTCCCACCCGACAGGCGACTCCCACGATATTTGCCCGAACCTGGGCGTCGCGGGTCCAGGGCCTCGTCACATACCTGTGATACATGGCCGCCGAGGCAATCCCCGCGAGGAGAACCACCAACGTGGTGACCAGATATCTCGAAGGACCGGAGGTCATGGGGCGAAAAGTCCCCCGAGCAGGCAGCCAAATAACACAGCCAATGCCACGAAGAACAACGGCACATGCCAGATGTGACGTGTCCAGGCCCGCCGCTCAAGCTCCAGGAGCACGATCCACGCCGTCAGAAAACCCATCGTGGAAATGATCATCCCCCAGGGCATGAGGAAATCCCCGATTGGAAATTCCGGAGTCCGGAAAAAGTCGAGGATCCCCATGCGGTTTGCGCCTACAGGATTCCCAACTTCATTTTGCCGATTTCGCTGATCATCCCCTGGTTCCATGGTGGATCCCAGACGAGTTCCACCTCGGCCTCGTCAATTCCCTCGAGCGAAAGAATTTTTCCCCGGGCATCGGCGGCGATCGTTGGGCCCATTCCGCAACCGGGCGCAGTGAGCGTCATTTTGACATTCACCGAGATTGTTTCGTTGTCTTTCCTGACCACGGCACAGTCGTAAACGAGCCCGAGGTCCACGATGTTTACCGGGATTTCGGGATCAAAAACCGTCTTCAGTTGGTCCCAAATTGCCTCCTCGATCGAACCCTCGACCTTGACTTTTTCTGCGGCCGTCTTCGGGTCAATGCCCAGCGCATCGGCATCCTTCAGCTCGATTCTGGCCAGTCCGCCGGGTGTGGCCACCGTGAAGGTGCCGCCCAGGGATTGCGTGATGACCACCGACATGCCGGCGGGGAGCACGAGGGGATGTCCGCTTGGGATTTGGACCGCGTCGCAGTCCCGTGAGAGGGTGATGTCTGATTTTGTCTGCATAGATTTAGGAATGGAATTTGATTTGGAGCTTTTGTTGAGGTTGCAGGCTGTCCCTGAGGGTCGGGCCGGTGGCGGCCACCGGGCTGGCAGGCGTGCCGGTCAACGCATTTTTCAACGCCCCCTCGACAAGTTGCGCGCAATGAATCTTCATCGGGGGAAGCGGACCGAGCGGAGCGGAGAGCCCGGCGCCGGAAAGCGCGAGAGCTTCCTCGGCGGTCTTTCCCTTGATCATCTCTGTGGCCACGCTGGCCACGGCGATCGCCGTCTGGCAGCCAAACGACTGGAAGGTGGCCCTGTCAATCACCCGGCGGCCTTCCTCTTCACGAAACTTGATCCACAGGCGCAGCATGTCTCCGCAATCGCTGCTCCCGGCGGTTCCGATGGCGTCGGCTCCCGACATTTCCCCGAGGTTTTGCGGGTTGTTCAAGGCATCGTCGATTGGAGAGTTCATTCCACGGAGTAACGGGGTAATGCCGGATCCACTTCCTGGCTCCAGCGGTCGATCCCGCCCCGAAGGGCGCGCACATTTTCAAATCCATGTCCGGAAAAATACGCGGCCGCATCCAGGCCCCTCGATCCGGTGTGATCATAAACGATGATCTGTGTGTCCTTCGGACAGGTCTCCATCATTTGACGGATGAGATCCTGACTGAAAAGTTCCGAGCCGGCGATCCTTACGGCCTCATGTTCTTCGCGGGTTCTGATGTCGAGGAACCGGATGCCGCCGACCCCCTGTGCCTTCGCGGCTTCGACGGGGGAGATCAAAACCTTTTCATCCTGTGCATGGGATTCGCGCACCTTGTCCAGCACCTCCCCGATGGGAAGCCCCTCGTTGCGCGCACAGACCTCCGACAATTTTTCCTCCGGACGGAACCCGCAACTTGTGCATCCGCCGATGTGATAATTCCGGAAAAGTGCCCTCTGCGCGCCCGGGTAGGCGGCGAGCAATTCCTGCATTGTGGGATCCGACGACAACGTCATGACAAAGCCACGTTAGAGACTTTGAAAAGGAATTCAACCCCCGACAAATCGCAATCTCGCGCAGGGGGGCTTTGCGACGGGTGCAAGGCCGTCCCCCCGTGCGATGTGAGAACTCCCCTTTTTATGCGATCAGACCTTGCCGCAGATCGCGACCTTCAGCCCCAGGGCGTCCATCGCAGCCGCCTTCGCGTAGAGGGCGCGGCGGGCGGCGGCTTTGCTCGGAGCGTAGGCGACCTGGATGTGGTTGCTCATGTGGCGGGCCATCATCTGGTCCCGGGACACACCTTGCAGCACGGCGTGCATGATCGGCCATTGCGGGGTGGTCAGGTTCCAGCGGTCCTCGGTTTCCGCCTGCGGAAGCGCGACGACTTCGGCCAAACCGGTGTCAAATTTCAGGGTGCCATCCGCGACAAAAACGCGGCTCCAGACAATCCAGCCGGGTTTGCTAATTCCCTTGAGGGTTCCGCCGCCAAGGCGGAAATACATCGAGGGTTGGCGTTCGCTGGAGGCACCGGACCAGCCGCCGACAAAATGCTCCGGAGGCGCGGCGCCACTGATGAGAAACACCCAGACGTAGGCGTCGAGATGCTCGTCCGCATACTGACGGCCCCAACGGAGATCATGCAGGGTGTTCTCCGGTGCAAATCCCAGTTCGCGCCAGATCCGGTAGGTGATGAGTCCGTCAAGCCCGGCGCATTCGTCCACCTCGTTGAAGTGAGGAATTGCCTCTCCGGGGAAGAGTTCGCGGCCGTCCTCCGAATAGACCGGCGGACGGTCCACGTTGTTGAGTGTGCCCTCGACAAGGTCGGAGGCGGGAGCGAGATCCTTGAGGCCCTGCTGGTATTGAATGCCGATCGTCGCGCAGCCGAATTCATCCGCAATCCGCACGGCGGCAATATACATTTTGCACTGCTGGAGGATCTGGCACTCGGTGAGGTCCGTTTCCTCATTGCCGCCCAGCCGGAACTGAAGGCCTTTGTCCTTATACCAGTTGAAGACCGCCCAGGCTTCCTCGTCACGCACCGTGAGCATCTTCGCATAGAGTGACGACTGGCTCAGGCGTTCCTTATAGACGCCGGTTTTGTGGAGAAGCTCGTCGGGGATGATCGCATTATACATGCCCATGCAGCCTTCGTCGAACACGCCCATGATCGCCTTTTCCCGGCGCAGCTTGCGGGCAAACTTTTTCCCGAGGGCAGAGGCACTCGCCGGCACATCGGCGTGTTTGAAGGGAACCACATGGGAGGTGTCGTGTTTGACCTTCCCCTTGGCGAGCCAGCGGCGCAGGCCACCCAGGAAATGCTCGTCGGTGAAATCCTCGCTCCAGAGGCTGCTGAATTTCACACCGGCTTTGGTAAGGGAACCGTTCAGGTTGAGCATGCCCACGAGTCCGGGCCAGGTTCCGCTCCAGTTCGCCAGGGTGAGGATCGGGCCTTTGTGCGAAATCAGGCCATGAAGAACATGGTGGCTGTATTGCCAGACCGCCTCGGCGACGATCAGGGGCGCCTCCGGCGGGATGTCGCGGAAGACCTGCATGCCATACTTCTGGCTGTCAATGAAGCCATGCCCCTTGGCCGGATCGAAGGAATGGGCGCGTTTGACCGTCCAGCCTTCCTTTTCCAGGGCGGCGGTGATTTGTTTCTCCATTGCCGCCTGCGCGGCCTCACATTTTTGGTTGGCCGAGGTGCGGAGGTCGCCGTTGGCGATGAGGTAAACAGTATTCATAAAATGGGAGATAATCGGAATTGGAACATAACGCCCGCATGTGCAAAATGAAAGACTTTCCACGCATGGCATCGCTTTCTGTCCCGCCTTTGTTTCGTTCCTGGGTCGAGATTGACCCGGCGGCTCTCCGTCACAATCTGGCCTTCGTCCGGAAGTCCATCGGCCCGACCCCCGGGATCCTGGCGGTCATCAAGGCCGACGCCTACGGCCACGGCGACGCACAGGTTGCAAGGTGGCTTGCGCCGGATGTCGAATTGTTCGGGGTGGCCTGCCTTGCGGAGGCGCAACGTGTGATGGCGTCCGGGACTGGACGCCCGATTCTTTTGCTCAGTCCCTGCCTGCCATCGGAACGCCGGGAGGCGGTCGCGGCGGGATTGATCGTCACGGTTTCCAGTGCGGCGGAGGCCCTGAGCTATGCCGCCTACGGTCCGGCGAAAATCAACTTCAAAGTGGATACCGGAATGGGACGCGTGGGGTTCGCGGGCGAGTCGGTCGCCGGGGAACTGGCCGCAATCGTCGGACGCGTCACGCTCCAGAGCATTTCGACCCACCTGCCCTGCGCGGATGAGGACGAGGCGTTCACCCATGACGAGCTCGGGCGATTCTCCCGGATGGTCCGGGACTTTCGGCGGATTGCGCCCGGCGCAAAAATTCACGCCCTCAACAGTGCCGGGATCTTGAAGTATCCCGAGCACGCGGGCGATCTCGTGCGGGCCGGGCTTGTTCTCTACGGATATTCCCCGCTGCCGGATTTCCAGCCGCATCTCCGTCCCGCGCTGGCGTGGAAGACGCGCGTGATTCTTGTCAAGGAACTCCCCGAAGGGGCGGGGGTTTGCTACGGACGCACGTTTGTCACCCGGCGTCCGACGCGCACGGCCGTGCTTGCCGTCGGCTATGCGGATGGTTTTCCACGCCAGGTCTCAGGCAGGGGAGCCGGGGTTCTCATCCGGGGGCAACGCTGCCCGGTGCTCGGGCGCGTCACGATGGACCAGACGGTTGTCGATGTCAGCGGCATCGGAGACGTCCAACCCGGCGAAGAGGCGGTGCTCATCGGCGGTGCGGGCCGCGAATCCGTGTCCGCCGCCGATCTCGCCGCCCAGGCCGACACGATCCCCTGGGACATCCTCACCGGCATCAAGAGCCGGGTCGCGAGGATTTTCCTCGACTGAGATGGGATTTTTGCGCTCACGCGATTTGGAAATCCACCTGCTGCTTGAACATGTCCACCCGTGACACAATGACCTCGACCGTGGCGCCCACCTGGTAAACCTTTTTCGATTTGCGTCCGACAAGACGTCCCCGCGCGGGATCCAATACGTAAAAATCTCCGTCCAATGAGGAAACATGCACGAGGCCGGATATCAAAAACTCGGGGAGCTCGACAAACATCCCGTAGTTTTTAACCTCCAGGATGGTTGCCTGAAACGCCTGTCCGGTCCGCTGGTTGACCTGGATCTGGAAATACTCGAGCTTTTTCAGGCGAACCGATTCCCGCTCCGCATCGGCGGCCGTCCGCTCGGTCGTGGAAATATGGTCCGCAAGCGCGGCCAGCGTATGGGAGTCCGGCCCCGACTTTGTGAGGCCGAGCATCCGTTCGAGTCCCCGGTGGACAATCAGATCGCTGTATCTCCGGATCGGGCTCGTGAAGTGGGTGTAGTCGGACTTCGCGAGCCCATAGTGCCCGACGGGGTCGGGGGAATAGCGGGCGCGCTTGAGACTCTTGAGCAGGGCAATCTTGACGGCGGACTCGTGGGGCTGGCCTTTGATCCCCGCAAGGAGCTTTTTGAGTTCGGCCCTCTGGTTCAGATCTCCCGAGCGCACCCCCTGCCCTGCGGCAAATTCCCGGAACTCCAGAAGCTTGTCGGCGTCCGGCTTTTCATGGATCCGATAGATCGCCGGTTGCCGTCTCCCCTTCAACTCCCGACCCACAAGCTCGTTTGCCAGCAACATCATTTCTTCGATCAGTTGGTGGGAGATGTCATTTTCCACCCGTTCCAGCCGGACGGGTGTCCCCTTGTCGTTCAGCCAGACCTTGACCTCGGGGAAATCCAAATCCAGCGACCCGGCGGCAAATCGTTTCCGGCGAAGCACGGAGCCAAGTTCCCAGGCCAGGTGGAGATTTTCGGCCACCGCATCGCCACCCGGTGGCCGCTGAAGGATTTCAAAGGCCTGCTTGTAGGTGAGGCGGAGCGCACTCTTGATAACGGATTTTGCAAAGCGGACCCTGCGAACTTTCCCCTGCCGGTCCACCTCCGCAAACACCGAGAACGCAAGGCGGTCCACGCCCGGTTTGAGGCTGCAAATCCCGTTGCTCAGGGCCTCCGGAAGCATCGGGAGCACACGATCCGCAAGGTAAACACTATTGCCACGGGCGTGGGCCTCGCGATCCAGCGGGGTTTGGGGCCGCACGTAATGGGAGACATCGGCAATGTGGATGCCAACCTTCCAGCCGAAGGGCGTCCGCTCGACGTCGATCGCATCATCGAAATCCTTTGCGTCGTCCGGATCGATCGTGAAAATAAATTTCCCGCGCAAATCCTCTCGCCGGGCCGCCTCCCGGGGATCCACCTCGTGGGGAATCCTCCCCGCCTCCTGGAGGATCGCCGGGGGGAAGTCCGTCGGGAGCTGGTGCTTTCGGATGATCGAGAGCATGTCCACGCCGGGCTTCCCCATCGGCCCAAGCACCTCGATAATGTGCCCCTCGGGATTGACATGGCGCGACGGCCAGGAATCCAGCCGGGCCACCACCTTGTCCCCAATGTTGACGGAAAGCGGTGGGACGGGTGCCTGCAGGTAGAGGTTGTGCACAAAGCGCGGATCGTCCGCGACGAGATAAAAAAAGTTTTTCGATTTCTGGAGTGTCCCGACGAGGGTCTCATTTGCGCGGCTGAGGATCCGGATGACACGTCCTTCGGGAACTCCGGATCTCCCCGATCTCCTTTTCGCCCCGCCTTCGGCGGATACCCGTGCGACCACCCGATCCCCGTGCATGGCCGTAAAGGAATTCTCCGGACTGATGAAAAGATCCGGCTCGCCGGGTTTTTCGCTGAGCACATGGGCGGTTCCGCTCGCATGGAACTGGATGTTTCCCGTCAGAAGATCCGCTGCCTCCGGGATGATATAGCGATCCTTGCGGATTCTTGCCAAGTCCCCTGCAATTTCCATATCCCGCAGGATCCCCAACAATTTCGTGCGCAGGCCCGGATCGAGATGCAAGGCCTTCGAGATTTCGACCTTGTCCAGCGGTCGCTCCGCCAAAAGCCTCAAAATATCGTTTCGCAGTGCCGATGACGCTTCCGAGCGCGCCGATCGTCCGCCGGACTTTCGTGGACGCATATCTCCCTGCTGCGATGCGCACGGCTTTTCCGCGGATTTCCACTGCTTGCCGGTCGGCCGCCTGCTCCGTCCGGGCTGTCCACCCTTCGCTGCGCGGCTGTCCTTCGGGACCTGCCCGGGCTGCGCGACGTGGCTTCGGCGGGGGGTGCCCCGTTCACCCGGCTTCGGACGGGCTGGCTCCTGCGGGATCCCCCCCTGCTGCGGAGCGGGCTTTGCCTGCTTCCTCCGCCTGCGATTCCGTGATGACGAACGACCGGAATCCGGTTTTGCCCCCCCTGATTGTTGACTGCCACGAGGGCTCTGATGTTTCACAGCCCCACCCTTCGCCTCTCGGCAGGCTGTTGGCAAGAAATTGCTTGCCGCCAGAACACTTCGAAGGCACGTTCTCTTAGCCCAACAACCTATCCGGACGCCCTCATGAATTCTTCGCCCAGCACTCCCGCAAGATCCGCCTTCACCCTCATGGAGCTTCTCATCGTGATCGCCATCATCGGGATCCTCATGTCGCTCCTCTTCCCGGCTGCCAACTCCGCCATTGACGCCGCAAAAAAAGCCCAGGCAAAAAATGATGTCGTCCAAATCGCCACCGCCGTCATCGCCTACGAAACCGAATATGGCCGCCTGCCGGATACAAACGGGAGTGCGCAGGATGTCAGCGGCAATTGGCTTGCGGCCCTGGGCGGAACAAATGCCGGCAGTCTCAATCCCCGGCAAATCGTTTTTATCGAACAACCGACCGCCAAGGGAAATCCCCCAAAAAAAGGTGTGTCAGGCGGAACATGGTATGATCCCTGGGGGGCAAAATACCGGATCGCTTTCGATGACAATTACGATAATACCATTGCCTCTGCCGGAGACAGCAAAGGGATCACCGCTTCCAGTCTCAGAAAGAAAGTTGCCGTATGGAACGATGTTTCCGGAATGGCTAACACAACGGATGCCCAAAAAAAACGCCGGGCGGTCGTTTCCTGGGAATAATCCCACGCGGGTGTAGTTCAATGGTAGAACGGCAGCTTCCCAAGCTGCATACGAGGGTTCGATTCCCTTCACCC
>JACSRU010000171.1 GCA_014879575.1 Chthoniobacterales bacterium
GCGGGTCATCGCGGAGGCGCAGGTGAAGACGGACAAGGTGGACGCGCACATTCTGGCGCAGTTGCTGAGTAAACTGGGGGTCAGGCTGCATTTTCTTGCAAAAGGGCCTTGATGTTCCATTCGATTGTTGGCAGGGAGAGAAATGGCAAGGAGCGTGAGATTCGAATTTGAGGGAACGTATTACTACCACGTGATGGCGAGGGGAAATCAGCGAAAGGCGATCTTCCAGGACGATGATGACCGGAGGTTTTTTCTGGCATGCTTGTCGGAGTGTCACAGGGTTGGATCGTAGAAAGACTGAAAATGCGGAACGCGGCGAACGTGAGCCTGGCACTTCATCGCAGCAAGGGGGGGCTTGCCGGAATTGCCGGTGGCCCTTCAGGAGTTTGTGAAAATGCAAGAAAATGCAGCCTGACCCCCAGTTTCTTTTCAGTGGGTTGAGTCCCCTCACCACTTCCGCACGCGCGAGAGCCAGAAGACTCCGATCGCGGAACCCAATGCCAGAATGTTGATCAGGTAGAATGGCCACATTTCGACTTCCATTGGCAGGGGAAGTTTCACGTTCATGGAAAAAACGCCGACAACCAGATTTGCCAACATGATGGCAATCGTCCAGATCGTGAACTGCTTGATGAGGATGTTCAGGTTGTGGCTCACAATCGAGGCCCGGGCGTCCATGAGATCGGCGATAACCTGGGAATAAATCTCCGAACGCCGGAGACACTGTTGGTTTTCAATCGCGATGTCGTCGAGGATATTTGTCTGATCGTGGTCGAGCCCGAGCTTCTCGGCCGCAAGTTTCATTTTGTCGAGAAGCGCGGCATTCGAATTGATCGAGTTGAGGATATAGATGAGGCTCTTTTCCAGGGTAAACATGTTGAGGAGATAGCGAGTCTCCATCGAGGTGATAATCCGGCGTTCGAGGGAATCGGAGAGCATGTTGATGGCCTTGAGGTGGCCCTCGAAGTGGGAGATGCTCTGGTAGAGCAGCCGCAGGATCACATCCTGGATCGAGTGCATCTGGAATGGCACCCGCCCCTCGAAAAGCGGGGCGTCGTCGGGCATCACCACAACGAGATAATCCTCGTAGAGAAAAACCCCCGTGGAGGTGAGCTTCAAAAGAAAATTGTCGTCGGCACAGAAGCTTTTCGGGCGCTTGAAAATCAGAGCCGCATGGTCGTGCTCGAATTCCAGACGGGATAGCTCATCCGGATCCAGCGAGGACTGGAGCGTATGGTAGTCAATGTTGTGAAAATCGAGCAAGTCGGCCTCATCCTCGATGGTTGGCGAGTTGTAAACGATGACCTGGGCCTCCCCCTGCGCGCAGGGCACCAGACGGCCGCCCTCCTCATCAATCCGATAGAACGAGCGCTGTCTGTCGGGATACGACGAATCGGCGGCTGCCGTTTGTGTCTCATCTGCCGGAGTGGCCATGTTGGGAGGAATCTGACCCGGTTCCTGCGGAAAGTCGAACAATCTCGCGCGAAAATATTTTGGAGGGAATGCCCGTCCGCCCCCTATGCTTGGGGAGCCAGAACACGAAATTTCTGCGGGCGAAAGCCAAAGGTGCAGGGCAGCACATGCGCAAGTTCCCCGTCGAGTTCGACAGGCACCGAGGACGTGCTCCGAACCGTCATCGCCCGGGTCTGGAAATACTCGACATCGGGCAGATCGGCATGCGTGCCGAAGGCGACCGCCTGGAAATATCGGACCACATCCCAATGCGTCTGATTTTTGAATACCAGGACATCCAGAAGTCCGTCGTCCAGCCGGGCGTTTTTGAAAAGCACAAACGGGCCCCCGTAAAAACGCCCGTTCCCTATCAGAACAAAACATCCCTCCCGGCGGGGTGAATCCACCGGTTCGATGATCACGGGCGGCGGCTTGACAGCAGCAACCTGGGCGAGTGTGAGCAGATAGCTGAGCGGTCCCAGCGATTTTTTGGACTCCGGAGTGGTCTGCCGAACGACTTCCGCATCGAGTCCGATCCCGGCAAGCTGGACAAAGAACGAATCGTTGGCCGTCGGGAGGTCAATTTCCCGGATATGGCCGCCCTCGATCGTCCGCCATGCTGCGGAGAGATTGTTTTGCGGGATGCCGAGTTCGGTGGCGAAAACATTCATCGTTCCCACGGGAAGAACTCCGAAGCAGACATCATTGCCTGCGATCCCGTTGACGACTTCATTGACTGTCCCATCCCCACCCGCCGCCACAATCGCCCCGAAATCCTCCTCCAGCGCCCTTCTGGCAAGCTCCCTTGCGTCCCCGACCACCGAGGTCATCCGGACAACGATTTGCGGGGAGAGATTTTCGATCTTTTCCCTCATGGCCCGGGCACGTTCGCTTCTGGCGGCGGGGTTCAGGATGACGAGAACTTTCTTCACATTCAAAGCAGGTCGGCTAGCTTCCCTGCGTGTCCAAGTTTGCCAAGTCTATTTTCATCGCCACAGGTCTGGTGGTGCTGGTTTATGCTTTGGCGGTTCTGGGGTTGAACATTTACCTGCAATCGTCCGGCTTGCAGGGCCGCCTCAAGTCCGCTGCGGAGTCGGCGGCGGGAAGTCCGATCAACATCCAGGGGGCGCACTACACGCCCTGGGCCGGATTCCAAATTTCCGGAGTTTCGTTGCAGGGAAAGTCCCTGCCGGGGCAGCCGCCATTTCTCACTGCCACTTCCGTGAGTTTTCGATTTTCCCTCCTGGCGCTTCTGCAAGGCAAGCTGGTGGTTAATGAACTCCTGGTCCGCGATCCCGCGCTCGTGAGGCTCGCACAAAAACCGACGCCACAGGCGGCCGACACCTCCCCCGGCAAATCCGCACCCGCTGCGACGCCGGTGGTGATTTTGGTGGACCAGCCATCCTCCGGGGTGGAAATCACCGTCCCGGAACAACCGTCTCCCCTGTTGTCCCCCAAGCCGCTGGTTCAGGTGAAAAAAGTTCGTCTCACAAATGGGTCTGCGCAATTCCTCGATCCCAAGGGTGCGCAGGTTCTCTCCCTCAACGGGATTGATCTGAAGGGAAACCTCCTGCCCGATCTGAGCGTTTCCGGCACCTTCCGAGTTTCGAAAGCCACCGTGGGGGGCATTTTGTATCCGCATTCTGTGAGGGGAACCTTCCGGTGGAAGCAGGGTCAACTCATCCTGCCGGACCTGAAAGCGGATTGGGCAGGCGGCCAAATCGAGGGCAGTCTGGAGCGCGAACCGGACAACTCCCTGGTCCTCCTCGTGGCGGCTGAGGGAATCCAACTCAAAATGCTTGCGACCGATGCGGGCCTCAACGGCGACGGATCCCGCGGCGCGCTCTCCCTGAAGGGAAGCCTGGAGGGAAAAGGTGGCGCGCCCGACACATTCTCTGGAAGCGCGAGTGCCTCCGTCCAAGAGGCCCGATTTCTCCCGTTTGAACCCATCCGGCAAATTGGAGAACTCCTGGGCATTCAGGAACTCCAGGTGTTCGAACTCAAAACCGCCGAGGCTACATTTGACATCCGGGATCAAAAAGTTTTCGTCGAATCCCTGAAGATGGAATCCGACAACCTGATACTGGATGCCGAGGGGCCGATCGAATTTGACGGGCGGTTGAAGCTCCGGGCCCGCCTGCACATGAATGAGAAACTCCGCAGAAATCTCTCCGGATTGCTTGGGGGCGATTTCAAGGACTCCGAGTATCCGGGCTACCAACAGATCCCGTTCGGCATCACCGGGCCAATCAGCCGACCGAAATCCGACCTGCTCGACAAGCTCACGGGATTTCGTATCGGCCAGGATGTGGGCGGTCTCCTCAAGAATCTCTTCAAAATGCCGCAACCCAAAAAGGAAGGCGCCAGCAAGAAGGCGGGAGGCAACTGATGCGCATCATCGCGGGTGAAGCCGGCGGGCGCCCCCTGAAGGCTCCGCCGGAAGGAGTGCGACCCACCATGGATCGCGTCAAAGGCGCCATCTTCTCCAGCCTGGGCGACAGAATTCCCGGCGCGAGGGTTCTGGACCTGTTCGCCGGATCGGGCGCCATGGGAATCGAGGCCCTGAGCCGTGGGGCAGCCAGCGCGACCTTTGTGGAAGCCAATCCGCACTGCCTCGGCTGCATCCGGGAAAATCTCCGCCGCGCCGGGGTGACGGGCAGCGTCCAGGGACTCGACGCCTTTCGCTTCCTGGATCTCTATGCGGGGACGAACATGTTTGATTTGATCTTCGCCGATCCGCCCTATGCAAAAAATCCCGGCGATCCGGATTTTGCGGTATTGCTGACCCGCTCGGAAAAATTGGTGGCGGCCCTGAGCCCGGAAGGCATCCTTGTATTGGAGAGACAGGCCAAACGGGATCACCCGGAAACCCTGCTGACAGAGGGACGGACAAAACGCTACGGCAAAACCGAGGTCACCTTCTATTTCAAGCCATGATGTTTGGGATTCGTTGGATCTATAATTTGGTGTTTCCGATCGTCCTGCTGGTAATGCTGCCGGGTTTTTTGCACCGCATGCTTCGGCGGGGAAAATACCGGCATAAGTTCTGGCAACGCTTCGGGCTCTACTCCCCACGCGTCAGAAAGAGACTCGGCAACGGACGGAGAATCTGGATCCACGCCGTGAGCGTGGGGGAAATTCTCATTGCAAAAAAACTCATTCGCGAAATGCGTCGCGAGAATCCTGCGGCGTCCTTCGTGCTCTCGACCACCACCTCCACGGGATTCAAACTTGCGGCCCGGGAAAAATCCCCCTGGCTGGAACCCATTTACAATCCGCTCGATTTCTACTTCACGGCCCGGCGGGCGGTGCGGACGATCCGGCCCAGAATGTTGATCCTGGTGGAGGCGGAAGTCTGGCCGAACATCGTCTGCGAGGCCCGTGCGGTGGGAGCCGGAATCGCTCTCGTGAATGCGCGGCTTTCCCCCAGATCGGAACGTCGTTTTCGTGCGGCACGCTGGATCACGGCACCTGTCTTCAACCAACTGGATCTCCTTTGCCTCCAGGAACCGGAAGACATCGAACGCTGGGCGGGCCTCGGAGTGGAAAGAAAACGGCTCATCGTCACGGGAAGCATCAAATTTGACGACAGCGGCAAAGCCGGCGGTATCCGGAGAGATTTTACCCCGGTTCTGAGCGCACTGGGCGTCGAACCCGGGGCACCGGTATTGCTGGCGGGAAGCACGTTTGAGGGGGAGGAAATTCTTGTTGCCGAGGTTTATCGTGCCCTGAGGCAAGAATTTCCCAACCTCTTCCTGATCATTGTGCCGAGACATTTCGAGCGGGCACCCGCAGTGGCATCCCAACTGGAGAAATCCGGATTCCAGGTGGCCTTGCGAACCCGTCCGCCAACTTCCGGAAAATCCGATTTATTGCTGGTCGATACCACCGGCGAACTCCGCGACTGGTTTGCCTGCGCGACGGTGGTTTTCATGGGTAAGAGCCTCTGTGCCAAAGGTGGCCAGAACCCCGCCGAACCGGTCGCGGCAGGCGTTCCGGTTGTCTTCGGCCCCTACATGCAGAATTTCGCGACCCTGAGCCGCCAGTTTCTCCGACATGGTGGCGCACGGGAAGTTTCCGACGCCCAAACCTTGCAGGAAGCTGTCGCCTGCCTGCTCGCAGATCCCCTGCTTCGAGAGACAATGGCCGCAAACGCCCGGGGATGTCTCGAAGTCCACCAGGGTGCCACGGCCCGGACGGTTGCCGCCATCGGAAAAATCTGAGTCTCCACAATCGGGAGTTTCCACGCGGAAAATCTGCTGCTAGGCTCGCGGGATGCGGAAACGAGCCTTTGCTGAAGCGAGGTGGATTCTGGGCGCCATTGCCGGCGCCTGGGTTCTCACCGTTTTTTTTCTTCCCCTGCTCTCCGTGCTCTTTGCGCTCGCCCTCTTGTTCACCCTCTACTTTTTCCGGGATCCGGAGCGCACCGCTCCGGAGGGGGAAAATCTTGCCGTGGCGCCGGCCGACGGACTTGTCACGACTGTTGACGAAGTGGAGGAGGAGGAATTTTTGAAAACCAAGCTGAAACGCATCGGGATTTTTCTCTCCGTCCTGGATGTCCACGTGAACCGGGCACCGCTCGCAGGCGAGGTCGTTCATTCCGAACCCAAGCCCGGACGGTTTCTGGATGCCAGGAACCCGCTCTCCTCGATTCTGAACGTCAGCCGGATCTGGGTGTTTTCAGGTCCCCTGGGCACCGTGGCCGTCCGCCAGATCACCGGCGCCATTGCCCGCAGGATCTGTCCCTGGGCCGTTGTAGGAGACACCCTCAAGCGCGGCGAACGCTTTGGCATGATCCGCTTCGGGTCGCGCACCGAACTCCTGCTCCCCATGGACGCAGAAATCCTCGTCCGCCCGGGCGACCGTGTGCGGGGCGGCGAAACCCCGGTGGCCCGCATGCCGGAATCCCCACCGCCAATCTCCCCATGAGCGAGCCATCCAACGAACCAAAAATCTACCTGTTGCCGAACCTGATGACCGCCGGCAACCTCTTCTGCGGTTTTGCGGCGGTGCTGCGCATCATCGAGGGGGCCCTGCTCACTGCGGCAGGACAACCGGCGGGGACGCTTTTCCATGAGGCGATCGCATTCATTCTCGGCGCCTGTGTCTTTGATCTGCTCGATGGAAGACTCGCCCGCCTCGGCGGCCATGAGAGCGCGTTTGGTCGCGAGTTCGATTCTCTGGCCGACATTGTCTCCTTTGGCGTGGCACCCGCGCTGCTTGTTTATCAGATCGTGCTCCGGGACTTCGAGCGCACCGGTTGGTTGATTGCCTTCTTTTTTCTGCTTTGCGGCGGACTTCGCCTCGCGCGTTTCAACTGCACCTCGCAAATGGCCGGGGAAAAGCCCAGCAGGGATTTCCAGGGCTTCCCGATCCCGGCCGCCGCCGGACTCATCGCCTCCCTGACGCTCCTCATGTTGTGGTTCCAAGCCGACGAGAAGGAACTGGGGCCCTGGAAATTTGCACTGCCCGTGCTCCTGCTTTTTCTCTCGTTCATGATGTTCAGCAAGGTGAAATACCCGAGCTTCAAGGGTCTGAACTGGAGAACCCAGCGATCCCTGCCCGCCTTTCTCGGCCTGATTGTCCTCCTGGCATTCACGGCCATGAACTACCGGTGGATGCCAGCGGTCCTCTTCGTCTCCTTCCTGATTTACGGGTTTGTCCGTCCGTTTATCTCAAAGGCGATCCGCCACGAAATTGAGGAAGACGAATCGGAGGAATAGGCGGCCTGGACTCAGGATAACCCCATCGCCTTCCAATCCACCCCGCGCATGTCACCGGTGTCCAGAAATCTCTGGTGCATGGCAAAAGCCGCACCAAGCGTCGCCGGGGTCTGCCCCTTGGTCACACTGTCGAAATAGCCGTGCAGTTCCGGACGAAAATCCGGATGGGCACATTTGTCCACGATGAGCCGGGCGCGTTCGTGCGGCGTCTTGCATCGGAGATCGGCCACGCCATTTTCGGTGACGACCACCTGCACAGAATGTTCGCTGTGATCCATGTGGCTCACCAGCGGGACAATCGGGCTGATCTTCCCCCCCTTCGCGAGGGAGGGACAGGTGAAGATCGAGATGTATCCGTTTCTTGTGAAATCCCCCGAGCCTCCGATGCCGTTCATCATATTGGATCCCATGACATGGGTGGAGTTCACGTTGCCTGAGAGATCAACCTCGATCGCGGTGTTGATCGTGATAATGCCGAGGCGGCGCACGATTTCCGGATTGTTCGTGATTTCCTGCGGACGCAGACAGATGTGCTTTTTATAGAAATCCAGATCGGCATAGATTTCCTTTAATATGGCCGGACTCACCGTGAGGGAGGTGCCGGTCACAAACTGGCATTTTCCACTCTTAATGAGGGAAATCACGGAGTCCTGGATCACCTCGGAGAACATCTCAAAGGCCGGAATGTCCGGGTGTTCCCCGAGGGCGGCCAGTACCGCGTTTGCGATGTTTCCCACCCCGGATTGCAGGGGCAAAAATTCCCGGGGAATCCGTCCGGCCCGGATTTCGCCCGCAAGGAACTCCGCAACATTCTGACCAATCTTTGCGGTCGTTTCATCCGCCGGATCAAAGGGTGCCACTTCATCAGGCAGGTTGGTTTCCACGATCCCCGCAATCTTGGAGACATCCACCTTGACAAAGGGCGTTCCGATCCGAGAGGAACAATCCGAAAGGAGAATCGGCTGGCGGTGCGGCGGATCCAGCGGCTCGTAGATGTCGTGCAAACCGCGAAGTGCGGGCGGATGGTGCCGGTTCAGCTCGATCAGAATTTTGTCCGCAACTCCGCAGAACGTCGGCGCGGCGCCGACGGATGTGGTCAGTATGATCTCTCCGTCCTCACTCACATCGCAAGCCTCGACAACCGCCCAGTGAAATTTTCCCAGAAATCCATAGCGGACCTGCTGGGGAAGCGTGGAAAGATGCATGTCGAAGAAGCGGGTGTGCCCGGAATTGATGGACGCACGGAGGTGCTTGTTCGACTGGTAGGGGGTCCGCCAGGCGATGGCTTCGGCCAGCGCAAGCTCGCCGTCAAGAGACTGTCCGGTGGAGGCACCGGTTACGACCCCGATCTGGAAGGCCCGACCGACCGCGTGCTCGCTCTTGGCCCGCCGGGCAAGGGCTGTCGGAATTGCCTTTGCCGCTCCGGCGGGTGTGAATCCGCTGAATCCAATCGTGTCCTTGTCGTTGATCAACGCGGCGGCTTCCTCCGCAGTCATGAATTTATCCCTGAGTGTCATAAGGTTGTCTTTGTGTGTGGCGGGTGATCGTCGCATGCATTGGGGGAGTCTAATTCAATCAGCTTCTCAATACCTTGATGTCCGACAAGAAATTCCGAATTCCGGGCATCCAGCAGGCGGAGATTTCCCTTGGAATCCAGTCCGATAAAGCGTCCGGAAATTTTTTGGGCATCGGAGAGCAATATTTCGACGGGGACCAGGCGGTTCCAAAGCGTGTTCAGTCCGTGGATCGCGGCCCTCATGCCGCCGGTTTCCATTTCCTGATGTGCGTCGGCGAGAGCATTCAAAGTCAGGATGGTCATCTCTTCAAGCGAGGGAACGGATGAGAGCAGGCAGGCGATGCTGGTGGAAATGGCTTCCAGAGCGGGATCGGATCGCCAGGGAGCATTGGAAAGGTTCAGTCCGAAACCGACAATGAGCCTGTCCTGGGCGGACTGTTCGATGAGCAACCCTCCGAGCTTTTTTTTCCCCGACATCAGGTCATTCGGCCAGCGAAGGCGGGCATCCGGAATCTGGAGGGCATCCAGCATCCGCACCAGATGCAGGCCAACCATCAGGGAAAACCCCAGCCACCTCCCCGCACCGCCATCCGCCGGAAGGACGGCGGAAATCCAGAGACCTCCCGGATCGGACACAAAGGCCCTGCCGAAGCGTCCGCGACCGGAAGTTTGCCTGTCGGCACGCACCGCACTCCAGGCCGACAGGTCGCGCGCGACATCGTTTGTCGAGGCCGTCTCCCCGCACAGGAAGAGCTTCCAGCCGGCGTGGCCGACCCCGCTTTGCAACGACATTGCCTGGGTCACACCGCTCAAATCACCCCAAGCCCCTTGAGCAGCGAGAGCATGATGGCAGCGGCCATCACGGAACCGATCTGCCCTCCCGTATTGGCTCCCATGGCATGCATGAGAAGAAAGTTGTGCTTGTTCCAGCGCTGGCCCTCGCTTTGAACCAGGCGGGCCGCCATCGGGTAGGCGGAGATGCCGGCGGCACCGACGAGCGGATTCACCTTTCCGCCGGAGAGAAGATACCAAATTTTGCCAAGGAAAATCCCGCCGACCGTATCGAGAATGATCGCAATGAGGCCAAGCCCGAAGACCATGAGCGTCTCACGCGTCAGAAATTGCGGCCCGGCCATCGTTCCGCCGATTGCCAATCCGAGAAACAAGGTCGCGATGTTTGCGATCTCATTTTCTGCGGCATTCGCCAGACGCGGCACCACTCCGCTCACCTTCATGAAGTTCCCGAGCATGATCATGCCCATGAGCGGAAGCCCCTGCGGCGCGATGATGCCAGTGATTGCCGTGACGATCACCGGGAAGGAAATCAACGCGGCTTTCGAGACCTTCCCCTTGGGACTGGGCATTTTGACCTCGCGCTCCTTGCGGGTGGTCAGGAGGCGCATGATCGGAGGTTGGATGATCGGAACCAGTGCCATATACGAATACGCCGCGACGGCGAGTGCCCCCACCATCGCTGTCGGAATCTTTCCCAATCCGGCAAACATGTTTGAAACAAAAATCACCGTGGGACCGTCGCAGGCTCCGATGGCTGCCACCGAGACGGCTTCCTCCCGGGAGAAACCCAGAGCCAGCGCGAGCAGGAGAGTAATAAAGATGCCGAGTTGCCCGGCCGCCCCAAACAAAAGCAATTTGGGATTGGCCAGGAGCGGGGAAAAATCCGTCATCGATCCGATCCCCACAAAAATCAAGAGGGGAAAAAGTTCGTTCCCGATGCCGAAATCGTAGAGCGTCTTGAGAACCCCCCCCTGAGCCATCACCTCGCTCAGAGGCAGATTCACCAGCAGGCAGCCAAAGGCAATGGGAAGCAACAGGAGGGGCTCGACGCCTTTGCCGATGGCCAGCCAGAGCATCACGCCCGCCACCGCAATCATGATCACATTCGGCCCGCCGTGCTCGAAAAGAAACCGGACTCCCGCAAGCAACGCGGCGAGTGCCTCCAAAATCGCACCGCTCATTTCCTGTCCTCCGTCTCCTCGGGACGCACGGGAAACAGGGCCGCCAGCGCATGGATGGCAAGCGTGATGAGAAAAAGGGTCGCCAGCGTGCCCCCCATTCCCACAACCAGCATGGTCAGCCCAAAAACGGTGTTGCTCATGGGGAAGAATCCTTTTTTTCGCCGGACCCGCTCAGCCGGTTGTGCCAGACCGAGAGAACAATTGAGACCAGCAGGACGGTGGCAATAACAATCAGCGACACAAAGGGATTGTCCTTAAACCACTCTTCAATCGGATGGTAGATGCCGGCAATCATTTTTACGCCGATAAAGAGCAGGATCACGCTCACCCCGTGCTTGAGAAATTTGAAAATGCCCAGAATCCCCCGCAGCGCAAAAAACAGGGAGTTGAGTCCCAGCACGGCAAAGACATTCGAAGTCAGCACGACGAACGGATCCCGGCTAATCCCCATGATTGCGGGAATCGAATCCAGGGCAAACAGAATGTCCGTGCTGCCAATGACGAGGAAGACCAGAAAGAGCGGGGTGATGAACCACCGGCCCTCGTGCCGGATCACCAACCGCCGACTCTCAGGTTCCACCGCATGCACCGGAAGAAACTTTGCTGCCAACTTATAGAGCACATTGTTCTCCGGCTGGACATTCTCGTTCTCGTCGGATGTCAGCAACTTCCAAGCCGTCCAGATCAACAACAGGCCAAAGATGTAGATCAACCAGTGGAATTTCTGGACCAGGGCGATTCCAAAAAGGATGAAAAGCACGCGCAGCACAACCGCCAGGTAGATGCCCAGCTTGATCAACTTCGGCTGGGCCACCTCATGCACGCCCATCAGGGAAAAAATCAGAATGAACACGAAAAGGTTGTCCACCGAGAGGGAGTATTCCGTGAGATACCCCGCGACATAAAGCATGGCGAGTTCGTTTCCGCGGGGATGCAGAAAGGAAATCGCCACTCCAAAACTCAGTGCAACCGCCACCCAGAGCCCCGTCCACCGCAGCGCCGAACTCACCCCCACCGGGGAATGGCGGTGGGTGATGACAAACAGATCGAGCGCACTGACCACTACGACCGTCACCCAAAAAATCACCCACAGCATCTGAACGGGATCCATAGTGGCGAAGTATTCCAATACCCTCCCTCGAAGGTCAACCTCTGATTGCCACAAAGCACTCCGAACGAAACCAAATGAAAAGACCTTGAAGCGGAATGAGGAAATCCCTTCGCGGGCATTTTCTCCCCCTCCGCCCCTGCATCGAAACACAATGCAATCCCTCCGCGCGACAACCTTCGGCACACTATGCCACTGCCATAATCCCTACTGCCTTTTCACGCTTTTGTCTGCATCAAAAATCCGAAAACTATATATTGGGTGTTTGCCTTCCCTCCAGCCCCCGCGTGGGCATAGACTGCCGGGGCCATGAGAAAACTCACATCACCATTCGCGCTCGTCCTCTCCTCCGTCATCGCCCTCGGTCTCACCGCTTGCGGACCGTCATCACCATCTTCCGGCACCGGAGACAAAGTCTCCGCAGATGGAGTTCGCACCGTGGAAATCACCGGCAACGACCAGATGCAATATAGCGTCCATGAAATTAAGGCCAAGCCGGGCGAGAAACTGCGCATCAAGTTGACCAACATCGGACGCATGCCCGCGCAGACCATGTCGCATAACTGGGTGTTGCTGAAAAAAATGGATGCCTCCGCTGTCAACGCCCTCGCCATGTCGGCCGCATCCAAAACTCCAGATTACCTGCCAGCCGATCAATCGTCCATCCTTGCCCACACGAAATTGCTCGGACCCGGCCAGTCGGACACTGTCGAAATCACCGTTCCCTCTGAGGCGGGAAGCTACCCCTACATCTGCACCTTCCCCGGGCATGCCGCCCTGATGAAGGGTCAGCTCATTGTCCAATAAGAAGGGGAATCTCCTGTCCGACCCCATGCTCGAACGTCGGTCAACGGCATCGCTGTGCATCCCGTGCGAAGAGGCGGACTTCGCGGTGCCTTCGCATGCCGTGACCGCCGTCACCTTCCCGGTGGCCGCGAGGCTCTGGTCCGCATTGGCGGTGGGGAGCCTCGTCATCGCCGGGCTGCTCTCGCTGGCCGTCGTCGTCGGACGCCTGCCCTGGATCTCCCCGCTCATTGCCGATCCGCTATTTTTCAAACGCTGCCTTGTTGTGCATGTCAATCTGGCCCTGTCGGTCTGGTTCTATGCGTTTCTTGCCGCCTTGGCTGCCCTGCGGGTCCCGGCACATAAAGCCTGTCCCGCCTCACTCGCCGCTCCCGTCGTCGCCACGGTGGGAGTGCTGACAATGGTGGCCGGGACATTTGCCCCCGGCGCACAGCCCGTGCTGGCCAATTATATCCCGGTGATTGACCATCCGGTCTTTCTTGCCGGACTGGCCACCTTCTTTGTCGCCGTCGTGGTTTATTTTCTCCACAATCTTACAGCCCCTTCAAAGCCGGGGGAGAGTTTTCTCCCCGAGGACGTCCAGCGCGGCGTTCTGGCCACGGGCGTCGCCATCGTTCTTGCCGCCACAACCTACATCGCCTCCTGGACAGCCATGCCGGACGGCTTGGATGCCAAAACATTTTTTGAGCAATCCACCTGGGGTGCCGGACACGTCCTGCAGGTGGCCAATGTGTGCGGATTGCTGGCGGTCTGGCTCTGGATGCTTCACCGTGTCACCGGGCGTCCCGTCCTCACCGCGCGCACGGCGGGGATTCTTTTTGCCATTCTGCTCGCCCCGCATTTTGCTTCGCCCCTGCTGACGGCCCGTGGTGTCCAAGACATGCTGTATGTCAACGGGATGACCGAACTGATGCGCTGGGGTTACTTTCCGATTGTGCTTCTTGTGCTCGTCCTGGGCCTCCGGCATGTCTGGCGGCAGCCTCACGAAAAAACCAACATCCCCGCACGGGCACTGCGAGCGGGCTTCCTCTCAAGCGCGGCCCTCATCCTTGTCGGGATTTCCCTCGGGTTCATGATTCGGGAATCCACCACGCTCATTCCGGCACATTATCATGCCGCCTTGGGAGCGATGACGGCGGCCTTTATGGCCGGTGTGTTCCTCCTCATTGAAGCCAGCCAACCCGACTCCGCGAACCACTTCACACGCCTCTGGCGCGGCGCACGCCATCAGCTTCCCCTCTATGGATTCGGACAGCTCGTCTTTGCGGCGGGATTTGCGATCGGGGGCTTCCATGGACTCGGGCGCAAGGCTTACGGCGCCGAACAACATGTCCGCAGTCTGGGAGAAATCACCGGGCTGATCGTCATGGGCCTCGGCGGCCTGCTTGCCATTCTGGCCGGCCTCTGGTTTCTCTACCTGGCCCTGCGCGAAATGAAAGCCTGGGCAACCTCCCGGTCCTGATTTTTCAACCCCAACCACCACACCCAAAAACCCAATGAACCAAGAATCCAAACCTCCCCTGTTCAAGCGCCTCATGGACAACCCCTGGTTGCTCCTGGCTCTTGGCCTGATCATTCCGCTCCTGTCTTACACACGGCCAATTCACGAAGCGGAGGAGAAGGAGGGTTTGGCGGCGGAGAGGGAGCGGACGGCGTATCGA
>JACSRU010000100.1 GCA_014879575.1 Chthoniobacterales bacterium
TCCGTCGTCGGCAGCGTCAGATGTGTATAAGAGACAGCGACTGACCGGCTCTCCAAGTCCCGCAAGCCAGGGATGAGACTATGAATTGCTCCCATTCCCACATGGCGCACCCGCGCCTTGATTGCGCTCATTGGCCCGAGCCGCTGACGGCACCGGGGGCGGCGCGGGCTTGCCCCACGTGCCTACCGTCTCCGGCCAATCAGCTCACCTTTCAGGACGATACGCGCCCGGTCCGCCCATTGAATCAGGGCGTCCGCTTCGCTTCCGTCCCTGCCTCAATCGGCGGCTGCATCCGAGTCCGACCGGCTGGTTTTTCACCCCGCACCCCGGCGATGGACGCGCTCATTGGAGGCCGTCGCGCCGGTTCGCCGGGGCTTCGATCTCTCGCCCCGCTTCCCTCTGCGGCGGCTTCCAATCAGCACAGTCTGACCGATCTTCCAGGCTTCACCCGCCCATTCCTTCCGTCCTCGCTCGTGCCGGGAGCCCGGCTCCGGGCGGAACGAATCGGCGGCGTGATCCTTTTCGATCCCTCATGCGGAGTCCTCGGAAACAGATTCCGGGACTCCTTGGAAGACCCTGCCCGACCGACCGGGCTTCCCTACCTTCGCGGTCATTTCCCTAGGTCAAATGACCGGCGGGATAGCACTTTCCCTAGGGAAAGTTCGGGGCGGGCCGCTGCCGCTCTTTTCCCGCCGTTTTTCCGCGTGTCAGGCACGCTCCAGAAGCCACTCGCCTGCGGCTCGTTTTCTCATCGCATTCGCTCAAAACAACCCACCACCTGATTATGCCACGCCAACCCCAACCCGGAGTCGTTCAATTCGCCCTCGATGTGTCTCTCGACGCCAAATTGCGTTTCGACACCCTTCACGAATCGCTCGGTTTCAAAACCAAATCCCAAACCTTCGAGGCGATTCTGTATTTCGTATCCACGAAGGACAAAATTGACCCCGCCGTGCTCGAACGCATCGAAACCGGCGTCAAGGAAACGCTGCGCTTGCTCGAATCCTTCACATGAAAAACGGGCAAATCTTCGCGCACAAGTCCACCGCTCGCGGGCGGCTGGACCTGGAGTATCTCGATGAGACTTCCGGCCGGAAGCTCGGTTTGCGCGAACGTGCCGACTTGGATCAACAAATTGGAAAGAGGCTGAAACATTTCACGGAATACGCCTCCAAGGAATCGCTCGGGCAGGTTCACGCCGGCGGATTCCTTCACGATCATATCCGAGTCAACCCCGATGGCACGAGCACCGCTCCGGCGCGGCTGTCCAACGCGGAACGCAAGCGCCGGATCACGGACTCATGGCAGGTTCATCTGGCGAGATTTCCGTCGAACGCGAAACGTCCGGTCATCGCGCACCGACTGATTTTTTCGATGTCCACCGAACAGCATGACGCGCTGGTTTCGGCGGGGATCAACCCCGACCAGGTGTTGCACTCGACGATGAAAAAGGTCATGCGCAAATTCGCCGAAAAATTTCACCCCGGCGATTCCATTGGCTACGCCTACGGGCTGCACCACGACACGGCCCACCTTCATGCCCATGTCGCGCTTTGCCCGCGCACGGCGAAGGGAAAATACGTCGGGTGCAGCACATCGCGGTTCAGCCGGGCGCGGCACAAGCGGCAGATGGATGTAATCAAGACGTGGTTCGAGAAGGAAAACCAGCGGTGGGAAAGGATTCTGAGTTCCCCGCAGGGAATCGAACAGGCGGTTTCCCAGCGGATTGATTCGGACAAATTGGTTTTCTCTCCGCAGTTGAACCGCTTCCAGTTGGAGGCCTTGCGGCAGACGCAGACCGCCGAGGCGATCCGGCTGCAACAGTCGTATCAGAGCATCCGCAATCTCGAAGCGGCCATCGCCGCCAAGCGCCGGTTCCTCGCGGTGCAGCGGGACGCCAATTTTGTTTCGCGGCTGGCGGGCCGCCGCAAGCCGAAGTTCGTCCGCACGGTGGAAAAACTCGCCGCCGTCGTGGACCGCCGCTCGCTGCGGGAAATGCAGAGCCTTCTTTTCAAGATCACGCGCGGTTATCGCGCCGCCCACAAACGCTATTCGCAAACCTACGGATTCAACGCATATGCCAATCGAAGCACCATCGCACACAGCCATCGGCAGCAGGGCCATAAGCTCGGAGTTCATCATTTGTGAGAATTTCGCGTTCCGGCCCGCCAACGTGGACGCTTTCTCGCATCAGAGATTCGAGGACGGGTCCGCCATCACAACGGTCAATTTCAAGGGCTACTCGCAGGCCGTTCCCGATGCGGAACGCCGCTTGTTCGACCTTCTGATTTCCAAGCTCAACCCGAAACCCGCCGATGAAAATCATTGATGGCCTCCTTTTTCTGCTTTGCATCGCGGGAACGCTGGCCGGGTATTCTTTCCTTTCGCCGCCGCTATCATGGGGCGTCATCGGGTTTTGCATCCTGTTTGCACTTTGGGCGCTGTTCTCCGGCGATCCTTCGGGAAAAACCGTTCTCAGGTTGGGCGGCGTATCCTGGTCGCAGGAAGATTTCGTTCGCGGCTGGCTCATCACCGGGAGAACCGGCAGCGGAAAAACACAATGCGCGATCAATGCCATCACGTTTCAGGTTTTCAAGAATGTGCCGGATTGGGGCGGCATCTGTCTCGACCAGAAGGGGCTTTATTGGGAAATCCTTGTGAAGATGGCGGCGCATTTCGGGCGCGGCCATGATCTTGTTTTGCTGCAAACCCGGCCTTCGGGGGAGGACATGCTTTGGCGTCCGCCGCACACGATCAATATTACCGGTAACCCGGACGTTCCCGCTTCGACCTACGCAAAAGTCATCGTCGATACCGCCACGTCGCTGACCGGCGGGCGGGGCGGGAATCCGTTTTTCCGAACCAAGGCACAACTAGCCATCCAGACCGGCTTTGAAATTTTGCGCCACATGGAGGCGTATGTCACCGTTCCCAATATCCACCGGCTCCTGCTCAACGCGGAGGACGCGAACGCGACCATTGAGGTTCTCATGAACAAGGGCGACCAGCGTTCGCTCGAATTAGTTACAGCGTTTCGCAGCTACCTTGAGCAGCCGGAGGAACAGCTTGGCGGCGTGCAGGGAACTTTGAGCACCTACCTCGAATTTTTCCTCAACCCGGAAATTTCCGAGGTCTTTTGCGCCAACGAGCCGTCGTTTTCGGTTTCGGAAATCGACGCGGGTAAGATCGTCTGTCTGGCCTTGCCGCAGAAATTTCAATCCGAGCGGCTCTATATCAATACGATCCTGAAATTGTCGTATTATTTTCATGCTCTGAGCCGCTTCGACAAACCGGCGGAGGAACGCGAGAAAGACAATCTCATCATCCTTTTTGCCGACGAGGGCCAGGAAATCATCACCGGCGCTGAGTCCGCCTTTGCCGATCACCGAGCCGCTGGCGTGATCCGGGAGGCCAAGGCAACCATTGTTCTTGCCACCCAAGCCTATACCTCCATTCACGGATCACTCGATAAACGCTATGCGGATGTGCTCATGCTCAATTTGAGCAACGAACTGATTTTCACCGTGGCGAATCACGATTCCGCCGTCATCGCTTCACGAAACATCGGAGAGCGGCAGGTTGTCGAAAAATCGTGGGGATGGGCGGCGGGCCGCAAGTCCTACACCTACCAGAAGAAGATCAAACCGTTCTTCGAGCCGTATCAGTTGCGCAAGCTCCCAAAATTTACCGCCATTATCCGCCATTGTGAAAAACCGTTTCGACGGAAGCTGATTCCCCCGATCAACCCGGATGGCACGCACCCGAGCTGGTTTCTCCATTTTCGTCCCGACTACGCCTTGCGCCAATGGCTCAGAGGCAATCCATCCCAACCCGCAACGAACCCATGAATCACCAAAACATCGAAAAACTGAACGCCCTCGAACCGCACCTGCATTCCAAAATCAAGGGGCAGGGCCACGTCATTTCCCGTGTCTGTTCTGTCCTTGAACGCGGTCAGCTTGGTTTGCAGCCTCCGGGCAAGCCCCTTGGTTCATTTCTGTTCCTTGGGCCGACCGGGGTAGGGAAGACGGAACTGACGTTGGCATTCTCCCGTTACCTTTTCGGGAATGATTCGGCATTCCGCTTCGATATGTCAGAGTTCCTTCATTTGGATGCGGTGAAATTGTTCATGGGCGACGAAACCGGGAATCCCGGACGCCTGGGAAAAGTCCTCTCCGAACACCGGCAAGGCGTTCTCCTGTTCGATGAAATCGAAAAAGCGCACCGCCTGATATGGGATCTGTTTTTGCAGATGCTCGACGCGGCACGGATCACGCTGGCCGACCATCGCGCCTATGACCTCTCCGGGTTCTACATCGTGTGCACCAGCAATATCGGCTCACAGCAGCTTTTGCGCCCGACCCGGTTGCCGTTCGCCACATTGGAACGCGCGGTTCTTTCGGAGCTTCACCGTTCTTTCCGCCCGGAACTCATCGGGCGCTTCGACGAAAAACTCGTATTCAAGCCGCTCTCCCCTGAGATGCAACGGGAAATCGGCCAACTTGTCATCTCCGAGGAATTGGCACGCTTCCGGCAGCAGGGTTTCCCTATTGCCGTGTCCGATTCCGCATTGGAATTTTTGGTGCGGCGGGGCACTCACAAGACTCTTGGCGCCCGCCCCATGAAAAAAACGGTGCGGAAATTTATCGGAGATGCCGTCCGGCAGGCCCTGAAAGCCCGCCAGACGCCAACCGGGACCTTGGCGGTTTCCCCACAAGCCGACCAACTGACCTTTCATGCCTCCTAATCCCGCCGGGGATTCAAAAATTCGGCTGTTGCCTGATTTCCACGGCAATTTACCATTCATGGCATGGCGTTGTTTGATCAACTGCTGTTCGCCTGGACTTACCGGGTGGGAGAGCGCGAATTTGTCATCGAGATTTTTCGGGATGGCAGTTGCGTTCTCTACGACGAGACCATTCGCCGTAAACTCTGTCACGCCGGAAAATCGGGAATTGCCGCGCTCCTTGAAGACGTTGCGGCGGACGAACCCTCAGCCGCCCATGACCGCAAGGGAGAATTTGGCATTCGTTTTTCCATCGACGCCGAACAGTTGAGTCTCATCCGGCAGGCGCGGGAAGAATTCGATCAAACCGACGACGTGCCCGCAGGGCTGGAAGGCGAAATCAATCGTCGCTTTGGTTCCATCTTTGTTCGGGAAATCGAACCGTATCTTACCATTCCTCTGTCCCGCTGATACTGGATGGTTTGCAACCTGCTGATATAGAATAAGTAAAGCGTTCTTCTGGAAATTCTTGGCCGATTTTGGTTGCGCTCCCCTCTTGAAATTCCTCGGAAATCCCTTCACGATCACCCTCAATGTCGGCAAACCAACCAACCGAGTCTTCCGAAAACCCAATCATATCCCCCTTTTCGGATGCGGAAAGCAACGCTTTTCCGAAGCGGCGGAAAAACCGCATCGCGCTATGGGCTTCTCTGGCGGCAGTTCTTGCCGTCATTGCCATCCTTGGAGGGTTCCTCCTTGCCCGCTATTTGAGTGATCCCCTCCGCACACTGGAACCGTTCCCCGTGTCGAAATACATGGAGAGTTACAAGGCGCTGGCTGGATCGAAGTTCCGGGGTAATCTCCGGGTGGAAAACGACCTTGGCTGGAAGGAGGGCGTTGGCCGTTTGATGGTTTTCTCCCTGCGCGATGATTCACGTCCCGTTGTGGTGATGATTCCGCCAAGCCTCGCCGAGATTTATTTTACAAAAGGGCAGACCTATGCGGGAGAACTTGAAGTCAAAGAAGGAGGACTCATTTATGCGAATTCCATTCGGAAAAATTAGCACGGGGATTTTTCTCATCGGTTCCCTCGCACTGGCGCAGGAACCTTCTCAGCCAGCCCCGGAAGCTGCTCCAACCGCTTCACCGGGAGCTTCCCTGCCGTCCGATTCAAATAGCCAGATGAACGCCGCCAATGCCGCGAAAGGAACCGGGGGCGGAAATGATACTGCCGCCGCGCTCGACTATCTCATGAATCGGAAGCCGCAGGATGGTAGCGCAGGTAAACAGGCTTTCGATGCCGGAAAGAGGGTGGAATCCAAGGCCATTGCTGACGACGCCGTGGGCATTCCCCGAAATGAAGACCCTGAAACTCGCGCCCGTTTTGAACGGTATTTGGGGATGCCCTCAGTCCCCCAGGAAACCCTCGACGAGTATTTCACCAAGATGAAAGCGGTTTCGGACCAGCTTCGGGACAACCAGCTTTTCGCGGCGTGGAAGCAACTACACGAACTGGCGGATTATACCCTCATTGATGCCGGAATCAGCAGGGAGTTGGCAAATCGCGTGGAGTCCATTTGGAATATGGACAGAGCCACCGCCAATCTGGATCGAAAGAATGAGCAGATTCGCAAGGACGTAAAAACGGCAAATCGCAATGCCGACTTGATGTCCCAAAACGTCTTGGAACAAGAGTTGGAGTACCAGCGAAAGGCCAGGCAAGGACAACAAGTGCGTCAGCAATCACAGAGTGGACAGCAGCAAAATCTTCCCAATGGCGGCGTTCCGCAGGACGGGGGAACAATTGCCGCTCCCTCCGTCACCGGCCTCGAAGGGAAGCTTCAATTGACGGAGGAATATCTCCGTTCGCTGGAACTCAAAGCGAAAATCAAGCTCAATGAACTGAAACAGGAAAAGCTGCTTGAGCAGGCCAAAGGCGACTTTTCCGAATATATTTCCACATTGTTCAATAGTGGTCGCCTGAACCATGTTGTTCTTGCCGCAGACTTCTACCGGAAGATTTTTCAGGAAGGGGAGTACCCGGCGGACATGGCAAAACAGGTCAACGCTTCGTTGGAAATCAACCGCGATGTCCAATCAGCCGTTGAAGTGTTTCGTTACAAAGTCGATCGGGGACAACTTGCGGGGGCGAGCGACAGTCTGCAAGAAGCCTTCATGACGAGCGAACTCAACCCGGCCATTCTCGGATTGGACAGGTCATTGAAGGAAAAGGTTGCCGATTTCATGGCCAACCTCGATCAAATGCGGAATCTCATCGAAGCTCGGGATTTCGGAAATCTCGAAACCCTTTTGCAAAGCATCAAAAAGTCGGCGACAGACTTTGATACGACAAAGCCGATGGCGATTGTTAATGCCGTAAAGCTCGAAAGCAAAATGCGCTTGGGAAAAGCCAAGCTCGCCGCGCAGCAGGGCGATCTAAAGTTGGCAATGGAGGAATTTCAAGCGGCGGCGGAGGCATGGCCCGGAAATCCCGACTTGGAAGACAAAGCCCTCACTTTTTTCGACACCCAGGACTTGAAATCACAATCCTTGACGGAATTCGACAGGCTGATTGAAGAGCAAAACTATCGGGCGATTTTCGACAAACAACTGGCATTTGCTCCCGCAATCAAGGGAGACACAAAGCGAGAGGAAGCGTTAAAAACGGCGTTGCAGTCCATCAAGGACGCAGAAATGGCTTCCGAAAAGGCCAACGTCATGATGATGAACGGCGATTTCTTCGGGGCATGGGAAACCATCGAGCTTGCCGCCGTTCATCTTCCCGACGACAAAAAGCTAAACAAGCTGCGGGCGGACCTTGCGGGCCGAAGCGCGGAGTTTGTCGCCGCCGTGAACAAAGCGCGGGACGCCGAGGGCCGCAACGAAATCGGCTATAGCCTGACATGGTATGTCAACGCTCAGCGGCAATATCCCGCCAGCCAGATTGCCAACGAAGGAATCGACCGCCTCAGCAAGAAATTGCTGGAGGCCCAAATGTAACCGGTCAATGGAACTTACCGGATGGCTAACGCAATCAGTGTCCGCAATCTTTCGATCACCGTCCGGGACAAGCGCCGAACCAAGGCGCTTCTTTCCCATGTCAATTTTGAGATCGAGCAAGGAAAGTTTGTCGCGGTCATCGGAGCGTCCGGTTGCGGCAAAAGCACGCTTGTCAAATCGCTGGCGGGACTGATCGCCCCTTCATCCGGTCAGATTCTTTTTGCTGGCCAGACCGCCGAGGACTTGAATGAACACCTGCCGCTCGCGGTGGGATACCTTCCCCAATTCGGAGCCTTCCACGAAAAACTGGCCGTCGGGGAAAATCTCGATACCGCCGCCGCTCTGCGGCTTCCGCAGAAGGTTTCCATAGAACGGCGGCAGGCGTGGATGCGCCATATTACGGAACTCGCCCGGATTGAACCGTTGCTCGCCCAGGAATACCGGACACTTTCCGGGGGCCAGATGCGCCGCATGGCTTTGGCCGAGGAACTGATTGGCGATCCTGCTTTTCTGTTGCTTGACGAATTGACCAGCGGCCTTGATGCCTTTTCCGATCAGGAAATGATGGCGTGGCTGCGCGACTTGGCGCACGGCATGGCAAAAACCGTGGTTCTCGTCACCCACTCGGTCAACAACCTGCACTACTGCGATGCCATCATGTTTCTTCACAAGGGGCGCTTGGTTCATTTCGGGGATTATCAATCGCTGCTTGACGCTCATGGGGTAAGTTCCATCGCCGAACTTTTTGGTCTCTATCAAACACAGGATGTTGACCTTTCCGCCCTCGATACGCCTGTCGAGGAACCTCCCAAGGTGCCAGAAGGAGAATCACTCACAATCAAATCCCTCCCGCCTCCGGGGGGCTTTGTTCAATTTCCGACGCTGCTTTGGCGGCAGGCGAAATTGTTCTGGCGAGACAAAGGGCAGATCGTTCTGCATGCCGCATTGATCCTGACCTTCCCGTTTCTTGTGGCGGTTTTTGCCACCAGCGGTTTGCCACAGGTGCGCAGCCAGACGCTTTCTCTCGAAACCAACATTCTCAGCACCCTTCAGGAGCAGCTCTTTTATCTCAAGGAATCCTTTCAGGCCGCTTCATTGATTTCCGGGCTGGCAATGTTTCAGGTCATTCTTCTAACCCTGATCGGCGCGAATAACGGTGCGAGAGAGATTGCGAAGGAGCGGAATATCCTCGCCAAGGAACTGCGGGCCGGCCTGTCTCCGACCGCTTATGTTGGCGTGAAATTTCTGCAAGTCGCGCTGTTGTGCATGGTGCAGGCATTTTGGATGGCATGGTTTGTCAAAACGGTCTGTGGCTTTCCGGGCGGCCTGCTGGATCAGTTCGCCATCCTTTTTGCCACCACGCTTGCCATGAGCACAACCTGCTTGGCGATTTCGGCTGCATCGCCTTCCCCGGAACGCGCCTCCCTGCTGGCGATCTATCTTGTGGGCTTTCAACTGCCGCTTTCCGGCGCGGCATTGGCTCTGCCCGACTGGCTCAGTACGATCTGCCGTCCCTTTATCGCAGCCTATTGGGGATGGAGCGGCTATTTGCAGACCTTTCAGGACACTCGCTATTTCGATATTGTCCGGCAATCGAGGGAAACTTGGATTGCTCCGTATCCCTTGGGCATGGCGGTTTTGGGTATTCATATACTCGTTGCCCTGATTGCCGCCATTTTCCTGACGGCGACCGTCAAAAAGGGGGTGGCCGAATGAAGTTGGCAGCGATGATGTTCTTTTTAGCAATCGCTGTAGTGGCGGCGGCCGATACCGTCGAAACGCTTCGTCTGCAACCGGCTCCAAATATGACGCGGGCGGAACTTCATTACGTTCAAACTGTTTCCAATCCGAAGGCCGTCCTTGTTCTATGTCCCGGCGTCAACGGGGATGGCGAGAGGCTCATCCGTTCTCCCAAATGGCTTTCCTTTGCCAAGGAAAACAACCTTGGTCTTGTCGGCCTGTCGTTTGCTTCACCGATGTCCGCGATCAACGATGGGACCGGATACTACTATGTGAATCACGGATCGGGTGAAAAATTACTCGAAGGTATCCGCAAAATTTACCGAAGGGAACTGCCCTTGCTTTTTTACGGCACGTCCGGCGGGGCGCATTTTACGAGTCGTTTTGTGGAATGGAATCCAAAGAAAGTGCTGGCTTGGACAGCTTACTCGGCAGGGTGGTGGGATCAGCCGGGACAAGCCGCTGCCAATCCGCCGGGTATTGTCGCCTGTGGCGATGAAGATCATCGCTATGGCGCTTCGTTGATTTATTTCAAACAAGGCCGTGCCGCCGGAAAACCGTGGCTATGGGTCAGCCTTCCCCGAACCGGACATACCGGATCGTCGAAACTGGATCAGTTCGTCATGCACTACTTCACCACCATTTTGCAAAGGCAGTTCGGAGATGCGGCGTATCTGGATATTGATCAAAAAACCGTCGTCTCGGAGTCCGACGCGGACGCGCAGCCGTCATTGACTGCCTGGTTGCCGTCGCGCCGCCTGCTAAATGAATGGAGGGAAATTCATGAGCCGTGATGGGACAGCATTTCGGTGGCACTCGACACCGCTTCGGATGCCGCGTGACCATCAAAAGTGGAAACTGACGCCATGAATATTTACCTTGTTCAAGAGGGCAACGAATTTGGCCCCTATTCGTGGGTCGAAATTTATGCGGGACTTAAAAAAGGCGAATTGAACTATGTGGATCAAGTCCGCATTGACGACGATCCTGAAATCAAATCCATTGAGGAATTCGGCTTTTGGAACGAAGGATCTGATGTAGGGCCGCTTACTTGGGAGGAAATCCTTTTCCTTTTACGGGAAGGATGTCTTGACGGCCCGATTCCTGCAAAGATCGAAGGCGAGGCGGATTTTTCCACGCTGGAAAAACTTATCGCTGCGAGGCCCGGCCTATTGGAGTCTCCCGATTCCCTCAAGTCGCGTTCGAGGCGAAAATGGCTTGTTCCGGCAAGCGTGGCAGCCGCCGTGCTGATCCTCGCCCTTGGAGGATTGGGCTTCTATCTCGGAATCCAAAAGAAGCCCACAAGCAGCCAGCCTCTATCTTCTATTGCCGTCCGCGAGCAAGAACCGGTAGAAGCTCCCGCCGCCACGGCCACGCCGGTTCCAGTCCTGCCCGAGAGTCCCGCCACGCCAGTGGAAAAACAACCCGTGATTGTGGTGGAGAATTCCCCGGCTCTGGAAATGCCTCTGCCGACACCCGCTGAGGTGTTGCCCGTCCCGGAGGCCGAGCCGACTCTCGCCAATGTTCAGGCCACCACGCATCAAGCTCCTGCCCCCGCGACTCCGGCGAAAACAACGCCTAGTGAAAGTGCTGTTGCAAAACAGGAAATAGTCCCCGAACCGACTCCTGCCATCGCTCCTGCCAAACCGACGCCCACGGCAACTCCCGTTATTCAGGTTGTCGCAAATTTCTTTAAGATTCGATCCATCAAGTTTCTCAAAAAAGAACCCAGGGACGGGATAGGCGTTTGGAGTTTTGAAGAAACGAAAAAGAAGCGGCAAGTTCCCGACGAGTTTCAGCCATGTCTCGAAGTCTCCGTGGACGTTGCGGAAAATACGCGCTCCGATCAGACGATGGCGAAGGCGTATTTTTTTGATGACAACAACGAGATTGTTTTCACGCACAAGTCACCTTCCAAGGCTGGAAAGAAATCCGACCGCAATCATTTTGCGATGCCTGTCCTTTTCAAAAAGGGAGAAACAGATCGCTTCTTTTTTGAGGTGCCTGAGCAGATTAGGAGCCAAAACTGGAAAGCCGTAATTGTTTTTGGGGACAAGTTCGAGGCGAAGTCTATCGCCTATCCGCAAACCGTCAGTGACTTCCTTTTAAGCTATCCTGAAAAAGAATTGGTCTATGATCGCACCGCCAAGCGCGTTGCCCGCAAACCGGCGATGGACCCGCTTATTGAGTATGTTGTCAAAACGAAGAATCCCAGGCAGCCGCAAATCACGCTGTTTCTGCGACCGCCCAAAGATGTCAGTAGTGCCAGCGATGTGGATGGTGTCATGGCCCTTTGCGTGCTCGCTCCGAGTGTGGACGCGCTCAAACGCGAACTCCAAAAGGAAGAAATGAGTGGCGACTATAACGGGTTGTTGGGATTTGCCAACAAGCACAAGCTGGCAATCATTGCCTGGGGATCGCGCGGCTTTTGGGACGTGGGCAAGAACTATGACGAACTTGCCAAGGAGAGGGCCAAGGAAATTGACAAGAATTTCGACATTGTTGCGGATGCGTGGGAGCGCGGCGTGAAAGAACTCTGCGAAAAATACGGCCTTCCTGACCGGAATTTCCTCATTTGGGGGCAGTCCGGCTCCGCGCAATGGGCCAAGCGTCTGTGCCTGCGAAAACCGGATTATTTCCTCGCCATTCACATTCATGTTCCAAGCAGCTTTGACAAACCAACCCCGGAGGCCAGAAAGGTTTTCTGGTGCGTGACCACCGGAGAGTTGGAACCCGGTTATGAACGCTCGAAGCGTTTCGTGGCCGAATGTCAGAGACTTGGTTATCCCATCGTTTACAAGGCGATTCCCGGTTTGGGCCACGCGGGACACCCGGACGCAGCCGCCCTTGGATTCAAGTTCTTCGAGTTCGCCCTGAGCCAGCGCAAGCTGAGAGCAGAATTCGACCAGGAGGAAAAAAACCGGCTCAGCTTGTTGACGCGGGATCAACCCGAAAAAATTCCGCCTTGGCCGGAGATTTTCCAGAATCCGGCCTTTTATGGCGATGTCGTCAATCAGGCAATGTTTCCTGCCTCCCAAAAGGATATGATCCCCGAAGGGTTTAGAATTCCGCTACCGAACAAGGACATCGCTACTATTTGGAACAAGGACAAATGACCGATATTTATTTTCAAGGATTCTGGAGGATGGATTGGGGTTTGGGAAATCCCAACAAGACCGCTGCGTTAATCGCAATTCTCATGATTACGGTGTGGGCGCTGGCCTATATCAGAAAATGGGGTTTTTGGGTGGCGCTGGTCCTGTTCACAGGATTGGGCGTTTGCTTGATTCACACCTTTTCGAGGGGAGGGCTAATCGCGGCGGCGGCGGGACTGGTGATTTTAATTTGGCAGGCCCCGCGTCCGTGGCCCCGTCGGAAGATGATTGCCGTCGCCATCTCGGCATGGGTCATCGTCGGATTTTCCGTATTTGTGCAGGCTCATGAACGCTACGGGCAGGGAGTCGTTTCGGAAGATCGTTCCATCACGAATCGCCTTTCCCTTTGGAAGTCCGCGCCCGCCATGATGGTTGACGCACCCGGTGGATGGGGAATCGGCCAGTCAGGAATTTCTTATGTCCGATGGTATCAGCCTGTCGAGCGCCATGAACCTTACCGCACGTTCGTTAATAGTCATTTGACTTGGCTCGTCGAATTCGGATGGCCGGGACGATTCCTTTATTTGGGAGGATGGGTGCTTGTCCTGCTTTTTTGCTGGCCCGCAAACGCTCGTGCCTTGGCCATCCCGTTGGGTGTCTGGATCAGTTTCGCTGTATCCGCTGCGTTCAGTTCCGTAGCCGAATCTTTCTGGCTCTGGATCATTCCCGCCTTCGCGCTTGTATTCGCCATTAGCTTCCGTATCTGGCGGCGCTCATGGCCGAAACTTTCGGCCTTCATTTTACCCCCGGCTGTTGCCGCCCTGCTATGCCTGGCAATTTTCCTGATCGGGAGCCGCCCCGAATCCTTGGTAAAGCTGCGTGGAGACATGGTGATTTTCGGAAAGGGCAACCCGGAATATCTCGTGCTGGCGCATACCGCCACGTTGGGAGAGAACTACCACCGCATCTTGAGACAAACGGCGGAGAAAATGCCGCTTCCGACCGTTGGTATTGCGGAATCCGCCGCTGCCCTGCGGGATTCCAAAAACACCACGGTGATACTAACCGGACTCGGCGGTTCCGACAATTCCGAGGCTTTGCGAGCGATATTTCAAAACGCCGGGCAAATCATCCTCATAAACCCCAAGCTGCTTCCCCAGGAAATCGGATTGCCGGAAGCACAGGAGGAACGCATCAGCGTGTTTTTCGGCGAATTTGCGCAAGCTGCGACGCTTCCAAACTGGAACCGGATCGCTTCCGTAACACGCCTGCCCGCCATCGGTGATTTTGTCCCAGATTGGCCCGAAAGCATTCTCGAAGCACAACAAAAAACAAATGAATAGCTACTTTCGATCCCAATTGCGAGGTGACGTGGTAGGATGCTGGCTTATCGCCACAACCGCCGTATGTGCCGGGCTCGTCATCAATCAATTTCGGGATTCGCCGATTCCCCTGATTTACAAGACGAAATCCGAGCGACTTGCCGATGCCGTAGCCAATATCACCGCCGCCGAGTCGCAACAATCCACGTCCTCAGCCATCGAAACTGTTTCCCTTCCGGCCACTCTCTCGTTGGAGGAATTCAGCAAGGTCGTGGAAGCAAAACAAGCTCTGATACTCGATGCCCGCCCTGAATTGTTTCATCGTATTGGCCATGTGCCGGGCGCTCTCGCTCTGCCGCGTGATGACTTCGAGAATTATTACCAGAAGCACCGGGCGTTGTTGGAGGCAAACAAGAATCAATCATTGGTCATTTATTGCTCCGGGGGAGACTGCGAAGACAGCGCATTGGTGGAAGCCGCGCTGCAAAAACTCGGATATACCCAAATCTCCATTTTCGAAGGCGGTTGGAGCGAGTGGACGAAGGCCGGACTGCCGGAGGAAACCAGTCAATGAAGCGGTTTATTTTCAATCGGTGGTTTCTGTTTGCGCTGCGGGTGATTCTTGGGGCCATTTTCACTTACGCGGGAATCACGAAAATTCAGGAGCCGCTGAATTTTGCCGACAGTATCGCCACGTTTCAAATGCTCCCGAGTCAGTTGATAAATATTTTTGCTCTGGCCCTGCCCCCTTTTGAAATCATCGTCGGCTTGATGCTGATCACCGGATGGAAGGTGAGGTTGGCGACATTTGCAACTCTTGCTCTTTCCGTCATATTCGCCATTGCGCTTGGACAGGCACTCGTCCGGGGATTGGAGGTTGATTGTGGATGCTTCGGCTCCGGCGAACCCTCCGTGCTAAAAACATGGGCATCTTTGGGCCGGGACATTTTACTCATTGCCGCCAGTCTGTTGCTGTATGGCGTTTATTCCAGGCGTGGGAGGGAAGATGCGGCATGAGCCGTTCGATTGAACCGGCTGACAGCAAGATAATCGTCTCGCCGCCCGCCGATGATTCCCTGAATTTCGCCCGCAGATACTCCGACAGAATCAGCGCACAAGCCCTCGGTTTTTCCGGTGTCGTTGGTTTTTGCACGGCATGGGCGATTGCCGGCCGGGTAGATTCCCTGACACCAGCCGCGCATCTGCTTTTGTTCGCGGGGCTTACGGCGCTGCCAATGATCGTGCTGAGCCTGTTCGTCAACCAAACGCATCTGCGGAAAACGAGCGGACTTCTCCCGACCGCCGGAAAAGCGAACTGGCCGCGCTGCGGGATCAAGATCGTCGGCCTCCTGGCGACTCTCGCAATTCTCGGGACCTGCTATTGGCTTTTCCCTGAATACAACCGTTCCCATTATGCGATGGTTTGGGAAGCGGCGCAAATCGCGGCGCTTCCGCTTCTGGCTATTACGATTGGATATTTCATCTGGACGGACCGCCGCATGGCCGATCCCGAAGATGGTTACTGGCACTTCGGATCGTTCGTTTTAGGACGATGGCATCAAGTGGATTATCCCAAGTTGCGCGAATACGCACTTGGCTGGCTCATCAAAGGATTCTTTCTCCCCTTCATGCTCTCCGGCGTAGCCGAACATGCCGTTGTCCTGCTCAAAGAAGGGTGGAACCCATCCACCTTTGCCACGCTTTACCTGACCTCCTTCACAGTCATATTGGCCGTTGATACCGTCTTCGGTGCGATTGGCTATCTTCTGACTCTCCGAATTCTGGACGCGCACATCCGCTCTCCGCAACCGACATGGCTTGGATGGGTTTCGACCATCATTTGTTACGTTCCCTTCTCCCAATTTCTTCATCGGGCGTTTTTGGAATACAAGGGCGACATTGACTGGTCGGCCTGGCTGTCGAATCAACCGATTATCTTTGTTTCGTGGGGATTTGCGATTTTGGTTCTGCAAGCGATCTACGTTTGGGCGACCATTTCTTTCGGCTGCCGGTTTTCCAACCTCACCAACCGGGGCATCATTGTGGACGGTCCCTACCGTTACATGAAGCACCCGGCCTACCTCGCCAAAAATCTGGCATGGTGGCTGATTTCCGTTCCCTTTGTTGCCCACGGCGATTTTCTGCTGAACCTCAAAGCCTGCATTCTCCTTGGCCTGACCAATGTGATTTACTTCATTCGAGCCAAGACCGAGGAATACCACTTATCCGAAGATCCGGCTTACCGGATTTACGCGGATTGGATTCGTGAATGCGGATGGGGCGCAACCGCTAAAAATCTTGCGGTGGTCGTGAAGAACCGTTTTCTCCCACGCAGCTTCTTCACGGATTGATCAATGCTTTCCAAGCGCCCAGTTCAATTTGGCTTTTACGGTCTCATTTTCATCGGGACCGTTTTGCGAATTGTCAGTTGTTTTCAGCACAATCCAACAGCTTACCTCTTTTCCGATCCGAAACGGCATTGGCTGAATGGGGAGCGCCTGTTTAGTCCGGACTTCATGGGGGCATCCGATCCCATCCTGTACCAAATTTACGTCGCCGCCGTCCGTCTGCTTACCGGGGGCAACGCCATCCTGATCGCCGGTATTTGTGCCTTGTTGTCGGTCCTCATGCCGTGGATTTATTATCGGGCCGCCCGCGAGTTCGGGCTGACACGAACACCCGGCCTCGCGGTATGGGCGCTCATCGCGATTACCCCCTCTCTCGTTGCCATCTACCATTACTTCATGATGGAAACCCTGTTGCTTCCGCTGGTGGGAGTGGCTTTGTGGATGACAGCGCGACATCTGCGCAAAGGTGGTAGAAGCGCTTTTCTTTGGGCGGTTTTTTTCTGGCTTCTCGCCAGCCTCACCAAGCCAACCGTAGTTCCTCTGGCGGCGGTGTGTTTGGGATGGGGATGGTGGATGAAATCGCGCCGTATTTCCGACGTTCTCCTGGCCGCCGCATTTGCGGCGATTTTGCTGATACCGAACACTATCAGAACACAGCACTATTTGGGATTCCCGGCCCCTCTGGGCAATCCGTGGCTGACTAAAATTCAGCATCGTTCGGGGGACAAGACCATCCGCATTCATTTTGGCAAGGGACAATGGAATTTCAGTTCTCCAAGCTGCTACATGCAACCGTTGGAACCGCTCAGCTTTTGGGCCATGCGACGGGCATGGGAGGAATCGGTTGCGGAAATTTCGATCAATTCCAAAAACGGCGTTACGGACTGGAAGTTGGCCTACCGGAATCTCAATACGGGTTGGCGGGAATGGTTCGCACAACTCGGGGAAAATGTCCTCATGTTCCTTTTCGCGGCCTCATGGCCGGATAACAATGCCGCGGAATGGGATGGATGGCTTTCAAGTATCTCCCGCTGGCTTTGGGCTCCACTCATTTTCTTTGTCCTTGATTGCAACATTCGAGAATTCATTCGGAAGCGGTTCGAGCTTCTGCCCGTTGCCGTAACCGCCTTCACGCTTTTTCTGGCCTTTCAAAACGTCGCCACGTCCGAAGGCCGCTATCGAAAGCCGCTGGAACCCCTGTTGTTGATGAACTTGGTTTGGGCAGTTTCTCCCGCTCACAAAAGGGAAGAATCATGAAGGGCAAAGTCGCGGCATTCTGCCGGAAGTATCAGGAAGTGCTTTTCTGGCTTGGGATCGGGCTGGCTCTGGATGTGGCCTTCCTGATGGTCAAAGATGCTCCGCTTGTGGCCGATGAAGGCTACCACCTGCCTCAAATCAGCGGATTTCTCAGCGGAAATTTCGAGGTTTCGCCCCACATCACGGTTTTGCCCGTCTATCACGCAATCATGGCGGGTATTCTCAAGCTCATCGGAGCCGAATCCGTTGCCGAGGCCCGGCTGGTGACATTCCTCGGTTCTGCCGCCAGCATTTGGTTTTTCTACCTCATCGTCCGGCGACTTTGGCCGGAAGAACGCTACCTCCGCACGGCGCAATTCGTTTTCCTCCCGATTCTTTTTCCCATGCACTTTCTGATCTACACGGATACCTGGGCGCTGGCCTTTGTCCTGATAGCTCTCGAACGCGGGTTGGCGGGTCGTCCGTGGCAGAGCGCAGCCGCCATCACCGTGGCGGTCCTCATGCGTCAGCCGAATCTTGTATGGGCCGGAATGATCTGGATTTTGCTGGTTTGGAAATCGGATTCCCTCGAAACCACCTTTGAGGCGATCAAATCGCATTGGTATCGAACGACCCTACCGTTTGTGCTGGTTTTTGCCGGGTTTGGCGGATTCATCCTGTTTAATCACGGAATCGCCGTCGGCGACCGGAATCAGCATGAAATCGGTTTTAATCCGGCCAATCTGTGGTTTTTCGGCCTGTGCTTTTTCATTTTCTTCCTGCCGACCTGCGTTGGAACCCTGTTGAGGTTCTGGAAGCCGCTGCGGAAGAATCCGATTTGGGCTGGCGCGGGATTTGCTACCGGATTTTCCGTATTCATGGCTACATATCATGCTGCTCATCAATACAATCAAGCATCGCTATGGTTTTATCTGCGCAACCGGCTTCTGCACTGGACTTCGCGGATACCAGCTATCAAAGTGCTGAGTTTCCTGCCCGCTCTGATTGGTTTGACCAGTTTTGTCCTCGGGCCGTTGCGGGAAAGGAGGTTCCATGTGCTGATTCCCGTCTCGCTGGCATCCATCGCCGTCATGCCTCTGATCGAACAAAGATATTACCTTGTTGCCTTCTCTATGTTCCTTGCTTTCAGGAGGTTGGAAAATCGTTCAATGGAACGCATCAATACGGCAGCGTATGCGCTTTGTTCCTACGTTCTTTTGGAGGAAATTGCCCAAAACAAATTTTTCCTCTGAAGTTTGAAAAAATCCACAGTTTTAGTTGACAGTGGCAGGATTGCCCGATGGAATTCGCCGCGAACGCACAAAAATCATGAAAAACACCAAAGGTCTGATCGGATTGGCAACTTTCGTCCTGAGCTTGTGGGCGGTCGTTGTCGTAACCTATGCAAAGCAAGTAGCTCCAGGCGGAGCAAAACTCGACCGATTGATTCCTCTGCAACAATCTTCTTGTTCGTCATCGAGCAGTTCTAGCAGCAGCGGAGAATAAAATTCGGCCCCCATCAACAGCGCGATACCGCATGAGTTTGAAGCTTGCAAGCGGCCTCCTAGCTGGTCTTGTCCAGTTCACGGCTTTGTCGGCATTCTCGTGCGGCGTTGAATGGAAAAAGCCAAAGACCCACTTCAACGGGGTCAATGAGTTCGGCAACGTCAGCTATTGGGATCAGGTCGGAGAGCTAGATTTGGGGGGTGAAACCTTCCCTTTGATCATTGGATTCCGCTCCGATTGGGAAAACCCATCTCCATATTTAGGTTATGGATGGTTCTTTGGAATTTTGGATGCCCATTTCATCCAGCGTTCTTCGGACTCATTTGATATGATCGGCCCAGATGGGTATACTGTCCCTTTCGGGAGAGACAATAACAATCCAGCGATATTAAATGGCGCAAAGGGATGGAAGGCGGAAGTCAAAACCGATACAATAATAGCTCACGCCGTATGCGGCTGGAAATTAGTTTTTCTGAAAGGTAAATTAGTTAGCATTACTACGCCCAAGGATCGCACAATAAATATACAAAGAGATGCGGATGGTATTGCTACAGCAGTTGTAGAGGCAACGACTGTGCTAATGAAAGTGCAGCGCGACACCAAGAAAAACATCACGGATTTGGTGATGGGTGATAGAAGAATTCATTTTGCCCAGGTCGAAAAGCCACTAATTCAGTCTGTTAATGGCACAAACATCATTGGAGCGAGAACATCCGCAGTTGGAACTATTACGTTACCAAACGGCGCAAAAAAAGCATTTGACTACGCTCCGAACGAAAAATTGGAGCCTACTATTTCTATCGTTAACTCGGGGGAAAGCCCTCGAATAATAACATGGAATCCGAGCAACCGAGTAATAATTTCGGACGGACCATGGAAATATGACGTAACCTCACCCGAAATTCCGGGCCACAATGCCGCTATTGGTCGCATCCGAGAAGATGCAAAAGATAAAAAAGAGTTCTGGCACTACGACATTGCAAAAGGAGAAGAGCGTTCCGTAGCTTTAAATGGAGCCACTACTACCAAGAAATGGTTTACATCCGGTCTCTTGAACGGAAAACTCCGCTCTATTGAAACGACGGCTGCAAACAGCTCGTCGCACACGCTCACCACATACTCCTACAATGAAAGTGGTGATCTAATTCGAAAAATAAGCCCTTCCGAATCCTTCTACCGCCAATATGGCGACGATCACAAGACAGTCAAAACATTTGCGCTAGATGGAACCCTTCTTAATCAGGAAGTATACGATGACCAGAAGAGGCTCATGGAGAGACGCCACAGCGACGGAAAAGTGGAAACATTTTCATACTCTCCAAAGGAAACACTAAAAACCATTTTATCACCTACGGGCTATAAAACTGAGATTGTAATCAGCAATGGAAAGGTTGATAGCTATAAGATTTTTGCTCAAACAGGAGACCTTCTAAAAACCATCACCACCAAAATACAATGAAACCAGGAAACACCTCAATTAGAACGAGCGCAATTTTTGCGCTCTTAACGTTGGCACATATATGCTTCGTTCCATATGCACATTCAGCAGAATGTTGCGGAGGCGAAGAGCTTACTGGAACCGAGGCATGTTGTAACGATGAAAAGTATGAGCCTGCTGATGATAAAGCATGTTGCAATGATGAAGGAACTTATGATCCAAGTATCAGGGAAGGCAGTTTTTCAGTTGGAGCGACTGCTACAGATTATATGAAATCGAAGTTGAGCAGTGCTTTAAACGTTATTCCTGGACTTGAGAATCTCGAGATCACTGGTGCTTCCGCAACATTTACTAAAACTATTGCTGATTGCTGCCCCGACGAAGGTGCGTCAGTTTCAGATGGTCAGAAAGGCGCGGTCGGAAGTGCATCCTTGTCTGCAAAGGTTGATCATCTCCCAATTTGGCCGCAGGGCGGGCTCAATACACAGGAGGCCGAGAAAACGATTCTAGGTAATTACTTCAAAGTGATGGTTAATATCGGTAGCTTTTTCGATATCGACCTGACCACCACAGCTTCGCTTGGCTACTTAGATAATACGTGTGAGGACAAGGTGTGCTATTATGGATCAATCGATTTTTCTACCACTCTTAGTGCCTACTTACAGTTAGAGGCTATCGTATGCGAAAAATGGATTGGTCAGTCGCAGGAAGAATGTGTTGAAGTTAATATCACGCCGGCCAACATAACATGTCCGTTTGGCGTCACCGGAACATGGCATGAAGGGGGGGATTGTGATAAAGACTGGAATGGAAATACGCACGCGGGTCCCCTAGAGGTCTCTACCTCCATCGACGTTGGGATCGGAACATTTAATAAAGTGTGGTTCAGCTGGGGTCCGGTGTAAAAATCCAAGCAAGAGCCTATCAAGAAGGATTTAATGAAATACATTATGTGCCTGCGAGCAACGTCTATTGCTCTTTTATTCGCTTTAAGCTCCTCGTTCGCGGGAGATGAAAAGGTTCAAACACTCACATTTCCGTTGCGCGTTAATATAGACAGACAAATGACGGATACCGGGGTGCCCCTATCCATCCCGTATATCTCTTTACCGCAGGATTTTTCGAAGTGGTTGTCCAGCGTATTGAACAATGACGACAAGGTAATGCTCGGATTTCTGGAGGCGGTTCGAAAAGAAAATGGTGACGAATTGAAAAAATATCTACGATCAGACGCAGATTTCGAAATTTCGGATTTCTCTCTCGTCGCGAGAGAGCTTAAAAAATCCTATTGTATTGGGGAAGGAACATTTTTCCCTGTCGGAAAGATTCCAACTACAACCGGAGCTGGATATGTCTTCTTTCGTAACAACAAGGCTGGAAGCAACCCCAACTTTTTTATTTTGATCGTCAAGACAAAACTAGCAGACGGAACTATGGTTCAGCCCACCGATGAAGATGGAATGTTTGATGTTCTACAAAATTCTATTAACTCACTTACACTTCAAAGTCTTGGAAGTCATATAACAGATATGCAGCCATCGCAGTTGTCACTTGCAGCCCTTGATTTGTTTAAATTCGTTGCCTCCTCTGAGGTGTTGGCGGAAGTGCAGGGATCGATCGCTCATGCCGCTAATAACAATCTAAAAGAAAGCTTCACGGCACTCAGTCAAGCGCGAGTCGATGCGGCGATTGCAAAGCTGTCAGACGACAATAAAAAACAGTATGTAGAGAAGTATATCCAGAGCGCCCGTTCGATTTCAAAAGTGATGGCTTTTGGGCCGGTTGTGGTTACTATTCAAGAGCGGAACAGTTATTATCCGCTATTTTATTATTATCGAGATAAAGCAACGGGAAAGTTGTTAGCGACGAATTTTTCACAAGATCAACCTTTTAGCCAGCTCATCCAAAAGGCAGTTTTCTTGAAATAATCACCATAAGTTATGCTGTCATTACGAAAAAGTTCGCAGGCTCTCTTATTGATCCTTGCATCCCAGTTTCCTGTCGCTGCAGCAATGCTCAAATGGGACCAAACGTCAATTGAACGCGAGGTGCCTTTCGATTCGTCCAACATAAATCAGAGCTTTTTCGCTAAAAACGAAGGAAATACGCCAATTTTTTTTAAAACAGTAAAAACTTCGTGCGGGTGTACAGTCGCGAATATCGAAAAAAAGACATTAGCTCCAGGTGAGGTGGGAGAGGTGGCAGTAAAAATTGATGTTACTAAAGTAACTGGAGAATCGGTCAAATTGATTGTAGTTGAGACAGATGAAGCGGGATTGGGTGCTTACGACCTCACAGTTACAATTAAAAGGAACTCTCCTTACGACGCATACCCTGCAACGCTTATCTGGAACAAGTCGGAAGGGCTCTCGGAAAAGTCCCTAGTCTTCAAAAAGCGGGATAGTACGCCAGCTTCGGTGAATATTAAAAGGGCAATTTCACTGCTCCCTGAGCAGTTTGAAGTAAGACTCGAAAAAGGAGTTTCACCAGATTCTAACGTCGTATATATTCGCCCACTAACCGACAATTTCACGCGGCTAAAACCAGTGACTTTAATTCTAGATTATGATGGAAAGGTTGTTAATTCGCGAATGGGCGTGACGGTCACTCAATCGCAGTAATAACTCCCGAATCATGTTGGGTAGCATTTATCTTAGTGCGGTCGCAGCAGTAATTATTTGGCTGGGTGCTAGGGAGTTGTGGATTAACGTCTTGCTACTCATGCAGGGAAACGGCGCGGTTGGGAAGATTGTCGGATTTCAAACTGTTTACACGCGACGCAGACCGCGCTACTGCCCCGTGATCGAGTATCACGACCGTGAAGGGTTAAGGAGAACCTTACTGGGTAGGTTTAAATGTCAAAGAAACGACTCGGAGATCGGATCGCAGGTTGCCGTACGATACTTAAAAAGGAAAGACAACTTGACGGAACGCCGCTGGGACCAGCTAACTATTTGGATCGCCCCTTGTATGATGCTCGTTTTTGGCACGATAGTATTCGTAGCGGCATTAGCGAGAATTCACTAACAAAAAGCTATGCAAACAAGCTGCCTAATTGACCATCGCGCTTGTCCAAAGACTAGAGGGACACTGCAGTATTCTCATCCGCGCATTTTCACCGCAAGCCTATTGACTGCATGGTCGATCATCTTTCTCTCAAGCGCATTCGGCGGTGAGCTAAAATGGAAGGAAGACAATATAACAAAATCAATCGGTTTCTCCGAGGAGAAAATTACGGTAGAATTCTCTGTTAAAAACGAAGGAAAGCATTCGGTAAAAATTGAAGCCGTTAAAACGTCCTGCGGGTGTGCAGTAGCGAAAGTTGCCAGCAATGATTTGCGGCCCGGTGAATCGACTGCATTAGTAATTGACATCAATACAACGAAAATAGCTGGAGAGTCTCGTAAATTTGTAACCGTTAAAACTGATGAACCCGGATTGACCGTATATCAGCTTAGTGTTGATATCCTCAAGCAACTTGCATACGTTCCCAAACTGTCGAAAATCGAGTGGGAAAATGCAAATTCATTTGAAACCAAAACGTTAACCGTCGAACGCACTGAGGGACTTCCTTCTGAAGTCGAGGTGGTTCGATCTGTGTCTGGGTATCCGGAGGCGATTTCGGTAGAACTCAGTAAGAATGACGGCTTTGACGGGAAAGCCAAAGAGATTGTACTAAATTTAACACCACTAAAGCACGGCATCAGCCAAATGAAGCCTATTAATTTGATACTAAAGAATGGCGAAAAAATTATCAACTCTCGACTCAATGTATCAATTGACGTTCATTAGTTGAAATCAAGGAACGATAATGTCTTTTGAAGGAAAGACTTTTCGATACAAAACTTACTATTCGCTATGTGCTTGGCGCAGACAACAGTCATTCCACTAAAGTATGGACTCTATCATCTATTGTCGCAGGCCCGTTGCCGTTTTTAGTATTAGTCGCTATATGTTTAGTTATTTCGCTTTTTGCAAGATAGGATCATCTGCGATATCCCACATAAGATAAATATAAGAAAGTTTTATGAAGAGCTTTAACGTCGCTTTTACATTTCTGACATTTTTTGGTGTCAACTTTTGTGCGCCCGCTTCCGCAGCAGATTGGCACACTGATTACGACTCGGCTCTTACAATCGCCACAAAGGAAGATAAAATGCTACTTCTTGACTTTACAGGTTCAGACTGGTGCGGGTGGTGCATAAGATTAAAGAAGGACATTTTTTCACAGTCGGAATTCGAAAAATTCGCTAAAGATCATTTAGTGCTTTTTGAAGTTGACTTTCCTCATCATGCATCACAGGTGCCTGCTTTAATAAGCCAAAACCAAAAGCTCTCACGTCAATTCGGCGTTCGAGGATTTCCAACATTGATTTTACTTGATCAAAAGGGTGAGGAAATTTCCCGCAAGGTCGGATATATTGCTGGTGGTCCCGACGCCTTTATTCAGTGGGTAAAAAACGCAACAAATCAAAAGTAACCCTCCTATGACGAACATGCTCCAGTACAAAACAATCGGCTGCTTTCTTTGGCTTCTTTGTTGCTTCTATCTGGGAACAACTGGTCCTGTCATAAGCGGAGAGCCATCGGCTGCAAATCTAGTCTCACAAGCGCTTGAGAGAGCCGCTAATTCTAAGAAGGAAATAATCGTTACCGTTGGGAATTCAAAATGCGGTTGGTGCGTATTGTTTGAAAAGTACTATAAACGAGCATCTGTTAAACGAGTTTTAGATAAATACTTTGTAATCGTAACTATCGACACCATTGAAATGAAGGACGGGAAAGCAGTGTATTCTAAATTTTCCGAACCTCGCGCCCCCTCTTGGGTTATTTTGGATTCGAATTCAAAAGTGCTCATTGATTCTTTCATAAATGGTGTAAATATCGGATATCCTGCAAAGCCGGATGAAGTAACGTATTATATCGACGCGCTTAAAAAGGCGCAGCCCGCGCTTACTTATAGAGAACTGGAGACGCTTGCATCTGAACTGCAAGACAATACTCGAAATTGATCAGGTTTTGAGAAAGCCATGTCAACTTGTATTGCGAGTTCGCTTTTCTACTGACCAATCAATATCTATTTCATGAAGTAAGCTAAGCCGATTTTTCGGCATAGTGTTTCGCTGCCTTTTTTGGTAATTAAGCCAGTCCCAAAGTTGATGGAATTTAGGAATATTGGAAGGAACCTCGCAATGCCCGAATTGCTTTTTGAATTCTTTGAGTTCCGAGTATCTTTTTAGCCAGTTCTCCTCGTTTGGATGCCAAGGAAAATTGATGGAATTTAACTGACCGGCATGCTGTTGTGACTGGGCAATTTTACGTTGAGATTTTACCCAACTTGCCAACGAGGAATTTGTAACTCTAGTTGGATAGCTTTTGTTTTTCGCGAGGAATTCCTTTAATTCAACAAAACGACGCTGCCAAGACGCTTCTCGAACATCCCATATGAATCCTAACGCGTCCAGTTCACGAATTTGCCTGGCAGCAAGTTTGTCCTTCCCTCCTCGCAGGGCATTGCAAACGTAGTGCCCAAGCCCTGGGTTCAGAGGGTAGTTCCACGGAACATTACTGTGCCCATGTTTGGCGTGGAACTCTTTCAATTCTACCAGACGTTTTTCAAAAATATTAAACTTCCAGATCATGCCAATTCGATTCAATAGGCGCGTCTGGTAAGGTGTGGCCTGAAGCTCTCCACGAAGGCATTCTGGACGGGCTTTCCCGGTTGGATGAAGGCCAGTTCGACTTGGTGTTCGTAAGCCCAGCGGTCGAGTTGCTGGCTCGTAAACTCCGGGCCATTGTCCAGGACGATGCGCGCCGGGCGGCCTCGTTCGGCCACCACCCGATCCAGCACGCGGGCGACTCGGGCTCCGCAAAGCGAGGTGTCGACCTCAATAGCAAGGCACTCCCGACTGAAGTCATCCACTACATTGAGCGTGCGGATCTTGCGTCTATCAGCCAACTGATCGCTCATGAAGTCTATCGACCATCGTTGGTTGAGCCCTTCCGCTGCCACGGGCCTCTCCCCGCGCCACTTCGCCGTCTTGCGCTTGCGCCGCTGCCTGACCTGCAAGCCTTCCTCCCGGTAGATGCGATAGATGCGCTTGGCGTTGTCCGTGAAGCCCTGACGCCTGAGCGCCAAGGCCAGCATGCGGTACCCCCACCGCCTGCGCCGCATCGCTGCTTCCTTTAAGGCTGCCCGCAAGGCATCGTCTCCCGGCTCCGCTGGCTTGTGATAAAATGAACTTCGAGCCATTTGCAACAGCCCGCAAATGCGTCGCAGTCCCACCACGTAGCTCTTCCTCAGATACTCGGCGGCTTCACGGCGCATCGCGGGCTTTACCATTTTTTTGCGTTCACGTCCTTCAGCATCTGGATGTCCAACGCCTGATCGGCTACCAAGCGCTTCAGCCTCCGGTTTTCATCCTCCAAGCTACGTAGGCGCTGGGCTTCGCTGACATCCATCCCGCCATACTTTGCCTTCCACCGGTAGATCGTTCCTTCACTGATCCCGTGCCGCCGCGCCAGCTCTCCCAGCACGCCTCCGGCTTCAATCTCCTTCAATATCCCGATGATTTGCTCCTCGCTAAATCGACTTCTCTTCATTCGCTGTTCTTTGGGTTCTTATCCCCCTTAACAGCAACTTTCTCCTTTTAAACGGTCCGTTTTATCGGGGGCAGATCATCCGCACGACTATCATTTGCAACAACCGCTAAAGCACATTAAATTGTTCATTTGTCGTTTGAACGTGAATGAAGGGTGGCTTTTTCCAGCACGTTATAAAGATCAACCCCGAGAGCTTCCGCTATGCGCAAAAGACTATCTATGGTCGGGATTCGCATCCCTTTTTCCATTCCGGACACCATTGCGCGACTCAAACCGGAACGCGTGGCAACCTCATTAATGGAGAGTTTCTGCCGCAATCGTTCATCACGCAGCAACTCACGCAAACGGCCAATAATGTTTTCACGTTCGGGGTTTTTCCTCACCCCCTCTCTTCTAGGTAAAAGGCCCGTTCCGATTGGATGGGACTAAAAGCCCTCCCGATATGGAATAGATATTCCCGATGCGGAAGATCATCCGCATGCGGAATGGCAAATTTGCCACACTGGTTGTGTGGCCAGTCTGGACAAGTCTTTTGCCGATTTTCTCAAAGCCCTGCGTGATGATCAGAGTTACGCGAGCTTGGCGCGGAAACTCGGCATTTCTGAATCCACCCTTTACCGGCTGACCAACGGCGAGCAATCCGCGACTCTGCGGGCCGTCGAAAACATTTTGCAGCAACTCAATCTGTCTCCCGCCGATATTTTCGGCGAGGAAATCCACCGCAAGAGGGAGCGCCGAGGCTGACGCCCCCGTTTCGAGCAGGTCATGAAGCCGAATCCCTCCCTTTTCTGGAAGTGCCAGATCGGGGGCTGGCTGGTATTCATCATCCTATCTTTTCCCAACAAGATTGCTCTTTTTGGTTCCGTCCCGGCGGCGTTCATTTCCCTTTACCGGGATGCCCTCGGATTTCTGTGGACTTGGGGGATGTATGAAATCTATCGGCGAATTTCCTATCGGCAAACCGGCGTAGCCAGGGTGATTGCCCTCGTCACCATCCTGTCACTCTTGGGCGGCGTGATCTTGGCGGTGGTTTCGCGGGCGCTTCGCAATGTCTTCCCCTTTGAGGAGGCGGGATTTCCCAATTACGGCATCGCCACGGGGGTGTTCTATTACCGGGCCGTCCTTTTTGCGTGCTGGAGCTTCCTCTATTTCGGCCTCCGGCTGGTCTATGAAAGCATGGAGAAGGACGTGAGCTTGGCGCGGGCGGAAGCCGCCCGCAGCGATGCGGAACTCCAAATGTTGCGGGCGCAGATGAACCCGCACTTCCTTTACAATGCCCTCAATACGATCATTTCCGAAATCGGGAAGCCGGGCCAGCATCTCAAGGAACTTGTCCGAGCCTTATCGGAATACCTCCGCTACTCCCTCGAAAACCGCCACAACGACCGTGTGCCCCTCGGCAACGAATTTGACGCCATGAGAGGCTATCTGGCCGTGGAAAAAGCGAGATTCCGCGAAAATCTCGAAATCGAATGCCGCATTGACGAAACAGCCCGTAGCGACCTCGCCCCCGGCATCTTCATGCAGCCCTTGGTGGAAAACGCCGTCAAATACGGAAAGAAAACCTCTTCCCGGCCTTTACGGGTTCGCTTGGACGTTTCCCACCCCGCGCCGGATCGCATCCGGGTGGAGGTCGCCAATACCGGGCATTGGCTGGACACAACAGGACCGAGAACGACCGGGGGCGTCGGTCTGGGCAATTTACGCCAGCGGCTTGAACTGCTCTATCCCGGCACGCATGATTTGCGCATAATCGAAGAAAACGGATGGGTTACCGTCCGAGTGGAGATTCCTGCATGAGCGCCCCGGAATTACGCGCAATCATCGTGGATGACGAAGCTCCCGCGAGAGAAGTCCTCCGGGAACTTCTGGAAGTTCATCCCAATGTCCGGATTGTTGGTGAAGCCGATTCGGTGGCGAACGCGACGATTCTTTGCCGTGACCTAAAACCCAATCTTCTGTTTTTGGATGTGCAAATGGAAGACGGAGAGGGATTCGATTTGCTGCCGAAAATCGACTCGCTTCCAGCCATCATTTTTGTGACCGCGTATGATCGCTTTGCCATTCGGGCGTTTGAGGTCAACGCCGTTGATTACCTGCTGAAACCTGTCGATCCGCAAAGGCTCGCCCATACCCTCCAGCGCATCGTGCGGCAGCCGCAATCGGCCGCCGCGCAAATCTTTGCCGAGGACGATAGGATTCATCTTCGAGGAGATGGAAAACAGCGTTTCACATTCCTGGCTGAAATTGGTGGCATCGAAGGGTTGGAAAACTATTCCATCGTTCGTTTTATTGACGGAGACTCCATCACAGTACGGCGGTGCATGGCCGAATGGGAGGAAACCTTACCCAAGAAGATGTTCTGTCGGCCACACCGTTCGTTCATCATCAATGTGGACGCGGTCCAAACCATTTCCCGAATCGGCAAGGATGAGGTGCATGTGAAAGTCCGGGGCTTTTCCACTCCAATTCAGCTTGGTCGTCGCGCGGCGGCGAAATTTCAGGGCTCTCTCAGGCAGCCAAATCTGCTGTGACGAAGCGGTCAAAAAGCACCGTTTCGTCACTCATTCGGACACATTCACCACACTTCACCTGACAGGTTCGCTGTCTCGGTGAACGGGTTTCTCAAATGGAACATGCCATGAGAAACCTGAATGTCATCGGCCCCCAAATCCGCAGGCTTCGCAGCTTGCGCGGGTGGTCGCAAAATTATTTCGCCATCAAACTGGAATTTCTGGGGATGGAGCACGCCACCAGAAAGAAGGTGGCAAGAATCGAAGCGCGGGAAGTCTGGGTGTCCGACGACGACATGCTCTTTCTTTCGAGAGCATTTGGCGTAGCGGTCGCGGACCTTTTCCCGCCGAACATTCTCAGCGCCCGCCATCTTTGCGCGGCCATCAGCCAGGCGAAAGCGTCCCGTTACGGATGCCTGATTTTAGGCTTGTTATTTTGCCCCGAACTCGGGGCACCGCTCTTCAATTTTGCGTCTATGGTTGCCAGCGTATGAAAACTCTCATCCTCGCAGCAGCACTCGACGGGGCGCTTTCCGAAGGTCTCGGGATCATCGCCAAATTCCTTTACATCATCGCGGTCGTCGTCATCGCGCATGGCGGCTGGCAGGTCCGCAGCGGCAATGCCGACATGGGCAAGATGTCCATCGTGGGCGGCCTGCTTCTCGGCCTCGCCGTCGTCATCGCCGAAGCCCTGTTCAATGCGGGCGGCCTTCCCACCATCAGCGTCGGCCAGTAATGAGCAAGGGCATCGTCCATACCCATGCCGGAGACGACAGCGACGGCAAGATTTGGGGACTCGAAGGCGTGAACATCCTGTTCATGCTCGCCGGGCTTCTCATCAGCATCGGGCTGGCCCTTTTGCTTTCGCGCCATTACGCGCCGACGTTCAGCGCCGGCGCAGGCGCGATGCCGTTCCTGCTCGTCACCGGCTACGTCTTCATTCTCCGGCAGGGCAAGCCGAAGTCCTATGACACGGACTTGCTCGAAACACTCGCCAGTGGCTCCGGCTGGATGCCGCCCGTCCGCCAACGGCGCAACCCTCTTTCCTGACATGCAAATGCCCAACGGCTGGTTCTCCCACGACCTCATTATTTGGAACGACCTCGATAAACGCGGATTCCTGACCAAAGGCTTCACGCTGGACGTGCCCGATCTTCGCCACGCCAGCGAACACGCCCTCGATGCCTTTTATGAATCCATCCGGCAGTTCCTTCATACGCTGGACGAATCCACCCGCGCTCAAATCCGCTGGTCGGTGGATTCCAATTACCGGGACGAATTGACCGCCTATAAAACCGTCACGGATGAACGGTGCGAACCCGATTCATGGGCGGCCATTGCCCGCAATGAGCGGTTCAATCGGTATTGGAAGGCGATGCAGGAAGGTCGGCTTCGCCGGGAAAAGCTGACTCTTTTCCTTTCCAAGCGCATCACCACCAGTCCTCCGACTGGCGCAAGTAAACCCCTCCTGGACGAACATTACCGGCGCATTTTGGCGCAATACCATGAAATGTTCGAACAGCACGGGCGGGTCATCGCGTCGTTGTTTGAACCGCATGGCTGCCGCGTCGCGCCAATGTCCACGACGGACCTATTTCGTTACTATTCGACGTTCCTCAATCCGTCCTACCTCAAGCGGGACAACTACGATCCCATCGGCCAGTTCCGCGAGGAAGAAACGATTCACCAAAATTGCTGGCATCAGGGGATTCAGGCCGGAAAGACCTTCGGCTTCTTTGCCGATGGATATTACCACAACCTGATTCTTCTCAAACGCCGTCCGCAGCGCACCCGGCGCGGGATCTTCTGGGCGGTCACTTCGCTGCCCTTTCTCGACTATGCGATTACGGTCAACCTGTATCCGCAGAACGTCCGCAAGGAAATCAGTCGGGCGGAACGTTCGCTGGAGCGCGTGCGCGGCGACTATGCGGCGGAAGGCAAGCATTCGCTCCTGACTTCCAAAGAGGTCAAGGAACAGCGCATCAGGAGTCTCGCCCAGGGAGACGCGGTTCCATTTTTGTATGATTACGTCGTTCACGTTTGGGATGCGACCGAGGACGGCCTGATTTCCAAGACGCGGCAGATCGAGACCGCCTTCGGCCAAATGGAGGGTGCCCAATGCTGGACATCCAATCTGTCTTCGGCGGCCACCACGAAAAATATTTGGGCTCAGACATGGCCGGGGTGGCTGTGGGGCAAATACACGCACCATGCCGATAGCGGCCTTGATGAATGGCTGGCCGACATCCTGCCGTTTTCCTCCACTTTTACCGGCCATCTCAATGGGGCCGAAGCTCTTTATGACGGGAGCAACCGGAATCTCGTCGGGGTTCGGAACTTCCTTTCCGGCACACCGCAGCTCGCGGTTTTGTTCGGCATGACGCGGGCGGGAAAATCCGGCTTCATGGCCGATTTGCTTTCGCAGTCCGATCCGTATTACGACTTCACGCTGATTGTCGAGGAAGGGCTTTCTTACGGCATCTGGACGCAGGCGCAGGGACACACGCCCATCGTCATCCAGCCGGACGGTGATCTTTGCCTGAACTATCTCGATACCCAGGGAGCGCCACTCACCAACCTGCAAATCACCACCGCCGCCGCGCTGGTGGCAAAGATGGCCGGACATCCCGCCGACGAGGACAGGCGAAGCCTGCGGCTCGCTCAAATCACCCAATATATCGAGCAGCTTTATACGGACCGGTTTGACGAATGGATTTCCGAGGACGCTTCGCGTCTGGATATGGCCGCGCGTCACGCGATGGCCGCCCTCGCTTACAAGCGGACACATTTGCCCCTGTCCGCCACATTTCTTGAGGCATGGGCGGAATTGCGTCACACCGCCAGCGAGGACGAGCGGGAAAGCCTGATTTCGGCTCCGACCGACGAGGCAGTTTCCCGCTTCATCAAAGCCGCGGACACGGAACGCTATGTGCGCAATGCCGCCTTTGCGTTCTTCCAGCCGGAAGACCATCCCACGCATGACATGCTCCAGCAAATGATGCTGGTGGCTCCGTTCCCGGAGCACGATCGCGCGGAAATCAACCATCTGGCAACCCTGCTTGCACCGTGGAACGAACAGCGGTTGGTCTGCGGGCATTCGACCCTTTCCATCACCGGCAGGCTGGCCCATTTCGATTTGACCTACATCCCGGAATCCAATCGGCAGTTGAAAGAACTGGCCGGATTCCTCATCGCCAACTACGGCCGCCAGCACATCATCACGCTGCCGCGTGGCAAAAGAAAACGGGTGATCTTCGAGGAAGTCGCCCGAACCCTCGATATTCCCGGCGGAGAACAGCTTGTTTCCGAGTTCTACGCGCAGCTAAGCAAATTTTCCACCTGGATAATCAGCATCGTTCAGCAATACAGCCGGTTCCAGCGGTCGGGCATTCGCCCCATCGTCTTCGGCAACGCCAAGCAGTTCTTCTTCACGCGCATGAATGACCGACGCGATATTGAGGATGTCGCCAGGGACATCGCTTTGTCCGAGACGACGAAAGAGGCGATTTCCCGTTATCCGCTTCCCGAGCATTTGCCTGATTCCAACAAATACGCCGCGCTGACGTATTACCATCTGGACGTTCAGCAGCCTCGTTGCGGCACGGTTCACAACCGCGTTTCGCCGGAGATGCTTTTCTGTTCTTCCTCGACCGGGGAAGACTTCGACAACCGGAGCCGTTCGCTCCGCAACCATCAGGACATCGTTAGCGGGATTCTTTCCGAGTCTGCTTCCTCTCAACCCTCATCCCTATGAAAAACCTCATTTGTTCTTTGGCCTCTAGGAAAAGAATAGCCGTGTGTGCGTTCGCGTGGTGCGCGGTCGTGTTGCTCCCGGCGTGCGCGTCTCGCAGCCAGTTCCAGAAGGGATACGACGCGGGCGCGTCCGACACGGCTAAACGGCAGTATTGGATTCTGCAAAACATGCAGAAGCGGGAGGACGGCCAGCGATCCAAGCCGCGCCTGTCGCTCTACCGTATGCCGGTTGAACCCGATCCCGCCGCCACGGTGAAAACCGTTCCCTACGAAATCACCATTCCTGTTTACGAGTAAACCACAGCCAACCCCAATCCATCATGAAAAAAACGATCCTCCTAACCACATCTGCCGCGGTTCTCGCCGTTCCCCACGCCCATGCCGTGCTTGGTGTCGGCGACATCGTGAGCGACCCCATTGCCGAACAAGCCCTGATCGAAAAGAATATTTTCGACCAGATCAAATACGCCTGGGAGCAGGCGCAATGGGCGGAAAAGCTCGCTACGCTCCACAACACCTTGACGACGGTTCAGGAACATTTGGAAACCGCCAATCAGGTGAAACAGGCCATCGGCGATCCCGTTGCCGCCATTGCCCTGATTGATAACGGCCTGTTCTCCGGCTATCTGGAGGATTCGGGGATTGCCGATACCTTGGGCGAACTGGCCGGCATCGCGCAGACCGGCGCGGAACTTTCCGCCACGGTCAGCGAGTTGTTTGAGCCGATCAATCTGAATTCGTGGAAAAACCTTTCCACCGACACCACACGCAGTTTCGAGGGAATCGCTTCCTTTCGCGATTCCAGCGATCCGTTGAAGCGCTTCCGCGCCGTGGACAATGCGTTTTCGCGCTTTGAAACCCTTCTCGGACGCGCCCAGAACAAGCGGAAGGTTCTCAACCGGCAGATTGCCCGGCTCAACACGCAGTTGAAGAACGCGCAGGACGACGCCGAAGTGCAAAAGCTGGTGGGGTCTCTCTCGACCGCGCAGACCGCGCTCGATGACCTCGACGACATGGTGGACACGGCGCGCGGTCAGGTCCAGTTGCTGCACACGCTCAACGAAAACCGCAAGGAAGCCGAGGAAGTCGCCGCCGAGGAAATCAGCCGGGAACGCAATCGCGAACTGGCGCGGCTGTCCGCCGAAGCCGACGCGGCGGCGGTCCTGCCGGATTTTGACACTCCGAACGACGACCTGCCGCCCGGCTTCTGAGGGCCACACTCTTTATCACTCAGGAAATATGATTCCCTCACTCTCCAATCTCTACAATGCGGCTTTCGAGCTTCGCACGCTTCTGATGCCGTTCGCCTTTGTCCTCGCCGTCGTGGGCATCGGGGAAATGGGATGGCGGGCCGCGTCCGACACCCGCGCCATTCTCGGCGCATTGCTGAAAACCATTCTCATCGTCGGAATGCTCGCGGGCTATCCGTCCGCAATCATATAGATGTTAAATAACTAAGCATTTGTTGATGGTTGTTTAGAGAGTAAGCTCGATGGAGTCTTCCTGCGTAACTGTCAGACGTTGAGCTATTCGCAGGGCTCCCTTGTTCTTGAGGATCAGGGCAATATGACCTGGCGGAGACATGAATTCGGGTTGAACTGTCGGCCGCGCTAGTCTGGCGGTTCTCTGTGCCCGCCGAACCACCGGGCCACAGGGATTCCAATATCTTCCCTCCTGACCGGAACGGGACTGGAACTGAGGCCGGGGTCAACTTGCCCTTGCCGGGTAGTAATCCAGCAATCGCCGGTGTGGGTTTCCTCGTTCCAGTCGTCAACCGGGACGGCACACGAGTATTCTTCTCCTGAACTTCCGGAATGAATGCTTTTCAACCGGTATATGATGCCTGCGAAGATGGCGGGATTCCTCATAGCAATCCCGCGTCGCGAAAGCTGAAGTAGCCGGGGTGTCCCTCTTGGGCGGTCCCGATGACCACGTGATCCAAAAAGTTGATTTGAAGAAGAGAGGCCCCCTCTCTGAGTTTTGAAGTCAGACGTCTGTCGGCCTCGGAAGGAGCGGGATTTCCGCTCGGGTGATTGTGCATCAAAACGAATGCATAAGCGCCAGCAACGACTGCCGGGCGGAAGATTTCCCGTGGATGCGCCGTGCATTCGTTTGTCGATCCCAAAGCCACAAGATTCCAGCCCAGGGGCCGGAGGCGTGTTGAGAGGAGTATCACCGCCAAGTTTTCCTTGTCGGCTTCGTGTTCCGGCCTGGAAGCGATTGCACAACCCCAAAACTTCGCCGCTGCTTCGGGAGTATCCACCGCCATTTGGGTGAGCCCGTATTCCTCCAACGATGGCTCTCCGATCCTGTTGACAGTGATACGGAGGGGCAGGTTCACGGTTCCACCTCCACGGCATTCTGGGACTCATCTTCTGGCACGATTTTTTCGAGGATTTCCTGCAAGCGGCGTGCCCCCTTGCGGTAAACCGTGACCGCAAGCATTTCCCGTTCGGAATAGATGGCCCAAAATCTGGAGCCATACTTTTCAACTTTTGTCTTCATTGGATTCCTTTGTTGTGGGTGGGCAGCCTCGCCTGCGGTGGTTTCCGCTGGTTGGGACGCAGGCCGCCCACCCGATTGAGCCCTGCCATTTCGTGCCATTTGTTGGGGCTCTATTCCGGCAGGACACAAAAAAACCCGGCAGGGCGAACCTGTCGGGGCAGAGGTTGGAAATCGGGGCCGTTGGTTTTTGGTAAATGCGCGTGTGAAATTGCTCTTTCTCGCTCCCCTCTTCGTGCGACACGCTGACGAGACTTCCATCTCCACAGATTCTCGGACAAAAGAAGCGGGCGGCGAAAGCCAGGCCGCGCCGTCCGTCATTCTCGGAAAAGGCTGTCCAACAAGTCGCGGGGCATTCTGGCTGCAAAACGTTCCCTGTCACTTGAACTTCCCATCAACAGGGAAAGGAATGGCGGGAACGAAGGTCCCCCGCCTTCGGCTATGCGGGTTCGTGCAAAAAGCACCACCATGAAAAGCCTTCACCGCATGTTCACGTGAGACGAAAGAAATGAAGGGGAGAAAACCAAAGAAGTGAAAGAATGCCACCGGGCAGCCCGATCAAATCTGTGGATTTAGTTACCGAGCGATTTCTTCTTGCCGACTGGAGAACAGGAAACTCATCTGTCGGCATGGCTGGTCGATTGAAGAAAAAGCTTCTTTTTGTGGATGATGATCTGGAGATGCATTCGGGGATGCGCTTCATCTTGGATACTGATTATGATTTGACCTGTGTCTTTTCGGGAGAAGAAGCCGTTGCCGCCTCGGCCTCGGAAATTTTTCCTGTTGTCCTTCTGGATTTGCAAATGAACGGACTTTCCGGTCTGGAAACTTTGAAGCTCCTCCTCAAAGCTGAGAACGATCCCCAAAAGGTCATCATTCTGACAGGCAACGACACGAAGGAGAGCGCAATCAAGGCGTTGAACCTCGGAGCCTTCCGATATCTGCTCAAACCCTTTCAGAAGGATGAGTTGCATGACACCCTCCATGCAGCTTTTAAACGGTATCGCTTTGAGAGGGATGTCCTTCTTCGTCCGAAACAGATTTCCTCAGATTACCTCAAGGAGCTTGGCTTGGGCAAACGAAGCGCCGAAATCGCTCTCCTCGCTGCTCAAGGTGAAAGCAACCGCGAAATCGCAAACCAACTGAAAATCACCGAACGCACGGTGGAGAAGCAAATGCAGGGGATCTTTTCTGTCTTGAATGTTTCCTCGCGGGCAAAGCTGATCGTAACAATGCATGGATTGAACGCGGATAGGCAAATCGCTCTCTGAGCAGGCCACTTATTCAGAGAGCACTGCGGTTGAGGGATTTTCGCCACTCTTGGGTCGCATTTGCGGTCCCTCGGTGTGTTTTATTTTTCCTTGAAAAATACGTGGAAACACGTATTGCTTTTATTATCACTCAATGAGTTATCACTAGGAATGTTCGGAGATAACCTAAAACGAATCCGCAAGGAAAGAGGGATGACCCAACGAGAAGTTGCGGCGCTTGCCGAGATTCACTATCGCCACGTTCAAGATATGGAGGCTTGCTTGAAGATTCCTTCGGTTGCGATTGCTGTCCGCCTCCATAGGGCCTTGAAGTGTAAGCTGACAGACTTGACGAAGGGATTGTAGCGGAAGCTACGAACCAGACGTCTGTTCCCACCTCTCGGTATGCCGCTGCTTGCGTGAAGTGGGAAATCACGGAAGGCAAACATGCGGCAGTTCCTGCCGAGATAAATTCTTGCCCCGTTCGGGTGAACACATTATCAAGTGCCCCCGTGAAAATCTCGGTGCCATTCTGTGCTGGTGAAACGTGGTCCCCGGTGGATTTCACGAGCAATTTCCCCTGTCTTGCCCAATGAGCGAAATCTTTTTCCAAGGTTTCTGGCGTATGGATTGGGGCTTGGGCAACCCGAACAAGACGGCAACCCTGATTGCCATCCTCATGGTGGCTGTCTGGTCGCTGGCCTACCTGCGCAACTGGCTTTTCTGGATTTCGCTCGTGCTGTTTTCTGCTCTGGGGATCTGCTTGGTGCACACCTTCTCCCGTGGGGGCATGGTGGCGGCGTTCTGCGGGTTGATCCCCCTGCTGGTCTGCCTGCGTCGTCCCCTGCCCATAAAACGGATCGTTGGGGTTGTTGCTGCCGTCTGGGTGATCATTGGAGCGTCCATCTACCTTCAAGCCCACGAACGTTACGGGCAAGGCGTCGTTCAGGAGGATCGTTCCATTTCCAACCGTTTTGTCCTCTGGAAGGCGGCTCCCACGATGATGGTTGACGCACCTGGAGGATGGGGGTTGGGAGAATCTGGGAAAGCCTACATGGATTGGTATCAGCCCCTCGAACGGAACGAATCCTACCGCACACTGGTAAACAGCCATCTGACTTGGCTGGTGGAATTCGGCTGGATTGAACGATTTTTCTACATTTTCGGCTGGCTGGCGGTTCTTCTGCTCTGCCTGCCAACACAGGGAAATCGCTGGCTGGCCGTCCCTTTGGGTATCTGGATCTCGCTTTTCACAGGGGCTTGGTTCAGTTCTGTCGGGGAATCTATCTGGCTCTGGATTGTGCCTGCCATCGCGATGGGGTGGGTGATTGTGTGGCGCATTCAGAACCATGCTTGGCCAGAAACCAAGCTGTTGCTTCTGCCTCCCGCTCTGGCCGCCGCCTCACTGCTCTGTCTTTCCCTTCTTGCTCCGCACTCGCCTGTCACAAAAAGAGGGAATGCCCTCGCCATCGGCAATGGAGTCCCAAGCACTTGGGTTGTTGCGGATCGGGTTGTTCTGGGAAAATCGTTCCCTCGGCCACTGAGGGATGCCTTGGCGAAAAACCCACAACTTTCCTGCGGGATTGTTGAGAACATTGCGGATCTTCCCGACAACGTGGTCTCCACTCTGATTCTTTCGGGCAAGCTGGATTCCAAAAATTCTGAGGTGATCGAGGGCAAGTTGAAATCTGTGAAAACGCTGACCCTTGTAAATCCAGCTTTCTTCCCTGCCGAATTTCCCATCCCGAAGGGTGCTGACGTGCGGATTGCCATCGGGGAGTTCTCTCAACTTGCCTCTGCTTCCAATTGGGCTCCTGTCGCCAAAGTCGAGCATCTGGTTGGGATTGGAGATTTTATCCCAAACTGGCCGGAAGTCCTGCTTACCGATCAACCATGAAAACGCTCCGCGCAGATTTGATGGTCATTTGGCTAGTGGCAACCACAGCTTTATGCGTCGGATTGCTCATCAACCAATTCAGGGACACTCCCCTTCCTCTGGTCTACAAAGACAAGGCTGAACGCTTGCAGGACTCGGTTCAGCGGATCGCTTCAAAAGAATCCGCATCTGCTCCTGCGCCGATGGTCCACCTTCCTGAAAAACTCTCCTTGGAAGAATTTGCCTCCTACGTGGAGAACAAACGAGGCTTGATCCTCGATGCCCGCCCAGAAATCTTCCATCGCCTCGGGCATGTCCCTGGTGCTCTCAGTCTGCCACGAGATGACTTTGAGAAGGGTTACGCGGCAGTGAAGGCAAAATTGGAGACTGATCGTTCCCAGCCAATTGTCATCTACTGCTCCGACGCATCTTGCGAGGATTCGGGGCTCGTTAAAAAATCCCTCGCCGCTTTGGGGTTCAGCAATCTTACTCTTTATGAAGGCGGGTGGAATGGATGGACAAACGCAAAGAAACCGGAGGAAACCGCGCAATGAGACTATTCATACAAAATCGGTGGTTCCTCCCCGGCCTCCGACTGGCTCTGGGAGGAGTGTTCCTCTACGCGGGGACAACGAAGGTCATCGGCCCACAGGCATTTGCCGACAGCATCGCCACTTTCAAAATGCTGCCGCCTCAACTCATCAACATCGTTGCCCTCGGTCTGCCACCCTTTGAGATTCTTGCCGGACTCATGCTCGTATCAGGGTGGAACGCACGCGCCGCTTCGCTGGCGGTCGCTGGCCTTGCCTTCGTCTTTGGCATTGCTCTTGGACAGGCACTCATTCGCGGGCTTGTGGTGGATTGTGGCTGTTTCGGATCTGGGGAGCCATCAACCCTGAAAACTTGGGGATCTTTTGGACGGGCACTCCTGATTTTGGCTGGGTCCTTGTGGGTTTTTTGCATGCAAGACACTGATTGAAAGCGTTATGCAAATGTTACGGGATTGTAACGCGAAATATTGTTGACACGTTTTTGTGTGGCTGTTTACCTCCCGTGTCATCATGAAAACCTAATCTGCTGTCATGCTGATCGCCAGCGAAGGATGACGGTCGCCTATACACATCTTCTTCACATACTCTTGTAACAATCGAACAAAATAACTAATGAATCAATTACATTGCATGCTCCTTATTGGAACTCTCATATTTGGCGGGATTGCACTCGCCTCAATAAATGAGCACGAGTCAGACGCACGTAAAGCTCCATCAACGATGAATAAGAATCCCTGTGCGACGCCGACTCCCGATCCAGATCCTGAGTAGCATCTATTTTAGCACCGTCCAATGGCATGTTCGAGTCACACAAATGGGACGCATCAAGCTATTAATTATACTCCTGTTTACGGGAAGTCTATCTAGTTGGGGGTGCGAGTGGCAGGCCCGGATTCCGAAGAATGTATACGACTACGTGAACAATGAGGGATTACTCAGCCTGACGGAGCAAATAGCCGAAATCGCCGCGCAGCGGGGAGCTGCACTGCCAGTTCTACTAAGCTTCAAATCCCGGCGAATATATGTGTCCCCGTACGTTGGCTCAGCTTGGAGCATATTTCCATTCGATTCCTATGCAGAGAAGCTGGACGAAAAAACTCTTAAAGTTGTTGAACCCGATGGGGTCATTTCATATTTTATACTAGACAAACTAGGCACTTATGGAGGGCCAAACAACATGCGCGCAGAGTATGTTAACTTGGATGTTTTGGTAATAAAAGGACCTTGTGGGCAATCATTCAGATACACGAAAGGCCGTCTATCTAGGCTTACAACTCAAACGCTTGGCACTATTGATTTTAAGAGAGAAAACAGAGAGTGCACAATGACTCGAGGAAATACAATTCTCGCCCACGTTACTCGTGAAAAGGATGAATATTGCAGCGTTAAAGTTGGCGACCAAGCGATTAACATTAACCTTGGTCGAGTTCCGGTTGTGTCTTCTTTGGCGGGCACCAAGGTAATCAGCGGCTTTACCATGGCCCCGACGACAATAATTGGGTCGTCGGGTAAAGTGAGTAACATTGAGCACATAGTTGATTCGAAACTCAATGGAATTATCAATTTTGGAGATAAGAACGGATACCGCATGTCGTACTCCTTCGATCCATTAAGTGGAATAGTACAGTCGGATGGATATTGGGAATATAAGTTTTCTCAAACATCAAATGATTTGCCTCGTTCTAGCTTTATGCTGGAAAGGACCTCGATAAACGGCGAACGGCAAAGGCACTCCGAGGATTATCGACAGGGGAAAATAATCGATGAGGATGGGCTCAAAAAGACAATAGACTATTATCACACCGGAGGAAAGCTTGCGGGAAAAAAACGAAAGATTGAGCTTTTTGAAAATGACAGACTTATCGATAAAGAGTTATTTTCATATGATGAGCGTGGCTACCGAATCCGCTCTGTCTTGAATGATAAAAATGTTACGAACTATGAGGTTATTAGAGATGCGGGGCAGAATATGGTAATAACGCTTGAGCGAAATAGTAACGCTGATCTAGTAGGAATTACAATACAGGATAATGAGGGAAAGATGATTGAGTTTTTTGACCTTCGGCAACGATGCGGCAATTTGTTTCAATCATATGCCCATATGCCTAGCGGAGCATTGGGAATCTATTACGCTAAATACTTTCCCGCCCACCTTCTTGAGATAGCACATAAATACACAAACACAGATAAAAAACTATGACAAAACAAATAATCGCAGCATCCCTACTATTCGCAATAGTGTTAGTATCCTCGCAGGCAGCATACTTTTCATGTTTTGCGTTGTGCAATGGAACCAAACCCTGTCCCCAACCTGGCGGATCTGGGCCTAACTGCTCTACAACCCCAAAAAGTAAATGCAACTCAACGACACATACACCTTCTCTATATTTGTGTCAGACAGGAAACTATAAATATTGCAAGGACACCGTTAAAGAAGATGATGTTTGTTATCATTTGATTGGTGAAATGCCAACTTGTGGAAATGAAGAATACTATGAATGCGCCTGGAACGACCAGGCTAAGACATGCGACATGGCAGGTTCCTGTTCCATAGGGCCATGCACCAATGATGAATGTAATTAGTAAAGGTTTTAGGTCTACAGTCATTGATTTCAGACGCGACACTCTAGTTATGGCATATACATTCCGTTACGGTTTTAGCAAGGCGTTACTCAATTTGCTTTTTGTTTCTGCCTGCTTTGCATGTCCTAAAATTCAAGCGGGTCAGGAAATACCTACGGAATTGGTGTCCGAACTTCTGCCGCACATTAAGGCAGTCGAACAGTTGTTTGCAAATTATCGAGCAGATTATGAGTATCGTGGTCAAGCTGGTCCTGATGCGCTGCTTTTCTTTCGATCTCTTGACAAGATTCGCTCTTTTAATCGAGGCGAAAAATTCTTCGGACGCTCCATGAGTGATGAGGAGTTCGCTTCAACTTTTAATAAGGATCTTCTCATAACATGCTCTTATGCCGAGGGAGATTACAAACTATCAAAGTATGATAGAAAGAAAGACTATAAAGAGACGCGTATATTTTATGACAATAAATTCTATCGCGAAGTCCCGAATTCGAACCGATGGGATATTACACCATATCCAATAACCGACATTCCATTTATTTCTCAATTTTTCGTTCAACTCCCTAAAAGCATTCCCCTGCAGGGTGCTCCATGGATGAACGGCGAGGTAACGCTATCATCTTTTTTAGAGAAAGCCCGGAATGACGGTTTTATCAAAGTGCGAAATATTGATGACGATCATTTTATGATTACTGCTCAGATACCTTCTTTTTATCAGGACGAAGCCGATCTGTCAGAGAAACTCAGAGACTCCATTGACATCATTATTGAAAAATCAAAAGAGTTCCGAATAAATTCTCTCGCAATTTACACATATGATGAATTGAAACTTGGGCGGATCGATTCAAGCAGTCTTGGGGATACCCAGAAAAAGGTGATCTTTTTTAGCGATTATAAGGAAGTTCATCCAGGTGTTTTTCTCCCTTATTCAATTAAATGCGATCTTTTTGCTACAATCGACTCTTTTGCCGGCGACCTAACACAAGACCAATTAGGGGATGTGCGCAAATTTGCCAAGGCGATGCCGTTAAGCAGCAAGTTGCATATTTTCACTCACGCCCTAAACATTTCAAAAATCGAGTTTAATGTAGTAGAAAAAAACAATCTATCCCCTCCTAATGATAATGAAACGTTTTATTTCAATCATACATCTCGTTCATTTCAAGACACGCCATAGTGGTCTGCATGAGAAAAAATAGTTGCTGGATAGGCTTGTGCAAGTATGGGTGTTTCGGAATGCTTTTTTTAATGGGGCTCAGAGTTTCTGGAATAGACTCAACTCCTGCGGCAGCAAATGTAGAGGTAAACAAAGAATCAATTAACTTTGGCTTGATAACTGATTTTGTTCCTGAAAAGGCACTTATTGGAAAATTCCAAATTACAAATAAATCAGCAGTTCCGATTTTCATAAAACAAACGTCCGCTTCGTGTGGTTGCACTGTTTCGTCTATCTCCAGTCGAGAAATTCCACCAGGAGAAACAGTTACTCTTGAGGCCAAGCTCTCACTTAAAGATATTTTTGGCAAAAAGATGGTGAAGGTGGTTGTCCGTTTTTCTGATGATTCGTTCCGACTTTTTACTTTAGAAGCTAACGTTATCCCAAAGGCGCAAGTCCAACCTAAAAATCCGAAATTCACAATCAGAGGGAATGATACGGTGAAACCCATGATTGTAGACATCTTTATTCCAGTTAATAAAAATATCACTGAGAAATCATTTGTAACGCTTGATAAGATTCCTGATGGCTATCTGGTAGAATCCCAATTATCCAATATTACCAATGTTGATGACGTAGAGCTGTTAAAAATTCATTTAACTATGACCGCCAACAAATCGATGTTCCCTGGGATCTATTCGGAACTTATAAAAATTTCATCTATCGGTAATATGAAAATTGATATACCGTTTTCTGTCGAAGTTAAGCCAGAAATCGTATTGCTTCGGGACTATATTTTTCCAACAAGTGAAGAATCAGATTCTATTAAGTTTCAACTGGATATCATCTCTCGATCAAAGCTAACCCTAGAGGAGTTAAAAATCGTTTCTGAGCAGTTGGATCAAATTGCAGACATCAAAACAATTACCGAGTCAGATTGGGGCGATGGATATCGCTACGTGTTAGTATGCCAGGTCAAGAAAGCGAATGTTTCGAAAAAATCTATTGTGGGTAAAGTTACAGTTAAAAGTAAAAGCATCGAGCTGCCTTTTCGCGTAATGGTGCGTCATAATTATGGCCAAACAATGCCTAATCCTGACCCCAGTATTAATCCTTAATATTGAATCCCATTGGTGTCGTGGCTCCCTGAATTTATATCTTAAATGTCTCGGAGCTTGCTTATGGGTGCCTTTGCTCCGATTGGTAGCCTCATTCGCCTCTGCTCCATATTGCAGCAATTTCTTTTGTCGGTAAGGCAACACGAAAACCCTTCGGAATCATCTCAACTCGATCAACTGTGAAAAGTTCTTGGTTGACAAAGTCGCCGTATATATACGGAGAGCTGAACTCCCCAATCCAAGGTTGCGAGGGATCGCCTCTATTTGAGTAGCTCGTTTTTTCTATTTGTGTGTCGAGCTCTTCGCGTTTATCTTTTTGCAAGAGCGCGAATTTGAAAAACTCAAATCCTAGGGCGGCGGCATCTGGATGGCCCGCGTGCCCTAATCCAGGAATTGCCTTGTAAACAATTGGATAGCCCATTTCACGAACTGTTCTGACCCATCGCTTTGAACGCTCGTATCCAGCCTCTCGTTCGCCAATTGTGAGACACCAGAGCACCGTTGCTGCTTCGGGAGTTGGCTGGTCGTAGCTGCCTGGCATGTGAACATGCACGGCGAGAAAATATTCCGGCTTCCTCAAACAGAGGCGGGCGGCGAATTGTGCGGAACCACAATTCCCCCAGAGGAGAAAGTTTTTCTGCGGAATTCCATATTTTTCTCCCAGTTCCCTGACTCCCCGCGCCCATGCGTTCGCCACGATATCGAACGACTCATCAATTTCTTTTGCCTTCTCCCGTGTAAGGTCGTCGTAATTCCGCCCCGGATCCCAAAGTCCCCGAGATCCCCAAGCAAGGATCGCCAGTTTGTGCTTGTTCGCAAAACTGAAAAGGCCCGCGTAGTCCCCAGTCATTTCCTCCTTCCTGAGTTCGCGCTTCATATCCTCCAGTCCATTGGCAAGAACGCATATTGCCAGAACCCCCTCGACTTCGGATGCGTTGGATATTCCTTTGGGAGGGCGAAGGAATAATGTCATCTGAGGCATACGGGGATTCTGTGTCCTGACAACATGCTCGATGAGGGGGTCCATGTCGGGCTTGCGGGCAACCCTCTTTGTAGTTCTGTCCTCGACAATCTTTTTCTCGGGGTAATCAAGGAGGAAGGCCGAGGCTGTTGGTGGGTATGTGGTGACCTGTGCCTCGGTTTTATCCCCGAAAACAAATAGGGACTTCCACTTTGTTTTTTCCATCTTCTCGGGAATCTCAAAAAAGAAGCGGTTCGGCTTGTCTTTGTAGAACAGGACGGGAACTGAATACATGGGTTTCCCGCTCACGCCCGACTCTGAAGGTTTAACGGACGAGACACGCAGCTTGTCGTCCTCTCCATAGAAGTAGGCCTTGGCGAAAGTTTTATCTGACCGGATGTCTGCGCTGACCGAAACCTTCACTTCCAAGCATGGCCGGAAAATCGGGGTCCCCTTCTTTCCGTTCTCCATCGGAATCTGCCAAACAGCAACCCCATCCTTCGGTGGCTTCCGTAACAGCTTCACCGATTCAATTTTGAAGAAATCGGAGACGGGAACTGATGATATTGGGGTTGCAGTCGGTCGGGGGGCGACTTTGGCGGTTTGCGCAACGGTTTGCGCTGGAGCTGTCGATGTAGCAGGGACGTTTGTCACCGGTGGGGGAGCAGAGGCAACATCTGGCTTTGGAGGTGCAGGGATCTCCTGAGTGGTCTTCTCAAGAGGAACCGGATTCTCAGAGTCCGCTTTTGTGGTGGTAGATTCTGTGGCAAGTGGGGATGCCACGGCCATTGCAGTTGGTGTGGAAACGGGTTCTGGAACGGGTGGGGTCTCTGGGATCTGGGGGAGAACGGATTCTTGAACGCCGGAATTCTGGCCCGCAATGATTGTTTGCTGTTGGGCTGCCAGTTCGACTTTCGGTTGGCTGCTCCTTCCCCATGTGAAGACAGCGACAACACAAAGGAGAACCACCGCGAGGCCACCTGCAATCTGCATTCTGGTCTTGGGAACCTTGAGAGTTGCCTGAATATTGCGGAACGCCCGTTCCCCTCGTTCCCACAATCCCCCCGGTCTTCTATCCTCGGCAGGAAGGCAAATCTCCTGGCTTTGGCTGATAACGCCTTTCAAGTTGCTCAGCTCTGGATCCCCCTCGAACCGTGCCTGGTTCTCAAGATCCAAAACCCCCGCTTCAAGCATGGCGGAAATCTCCTCCCAAGTGAACGGGCCGACTTCATCGCCCTCCCGCCAAAGCCCCCATTCTTCGAGACTCTTGATCTCGTCATTGCATTCGATCCGTGCGGGAATCTCTGGGGAAATCTCACCCTTCCTGAGCATGATGAAAACATCGACCCATGTGAGTGGGCCGGTTTCGGAACCGTCGCGTAAAATGAAGATGTTCATAGCAAGTTCATTCTAGGGGGCATTGAGTTTCCTCCATTCAGCGAAAAGAGTTTCTGACGGCAACCAGCCAGTCAGTGATGGCTGGGCTTCTTGTTCGCCGCTGGAAACTTTCTCTTCGCGGTCAATGTCGGCCCAAATCGGCGTTGTCTTCGCCTGTGACAAAACCGCTGAAAAATAATCTCTCACAAAATCATCCAACTCAGGGCTGCCTTGGTGGCCGATCTTGGCGAGGCTTACCCATTGCCAAGGTTTCCCCGCCGCCCTCCCCTGCTTGAAATAGATGAGGGAGGCACCATAGCGCGGATCTTCATCGCCACATGCTACGATGCCCGGAGGGGAGATGGGATTTCGTTGCGGTTCGTCCCACCATCCTGCCGAATACGCGCACCAGGTGAGAACGCAGACAGGGTTCCATTCCTCGAACCGGCTTGTGAAATGTGCACCACCTGAAATCCCATAGAGGAGCAATGGGAGATCACGGCCGTAAATTTCTCGGATTCCTTCAAGCAGTTTTTCCCCAGATCCCTTCGATGCGTAGTAATAGCCGGTATTTTCGTCTTCGATGGCAGACATTGAAGAAGCAAAAGAAAGTCCGACCAAGCCAAGACGATTCTGTTTCGCGAAGGCAATCCATTTAGGCGAGCGAATCAAATCTTCTCCACTTCCATTGCAGCCTGGGCACAAAACCAGCACGGCCTTGGGATTTGGAACCGTTGCGACATGATGAAGCTCGGCACGGGTCATGTTAGGGGCTGGTTCCAAGCGAAGCGTTTCAACTTTCTCGGCAGCCATGAGCCCAGCCATGCCTGCAAGAAATAAGAGAGCGGTGGTTTTCATTCAGAAGCCCTCCGTTTGACTGTCGAGGTCAGAAAAACAGTGGCCGCCAATGCGATAAGGATGTGCAATCCCAGCACGGCCATCCCCAGCGGATAGGGAGCCACCCATGTTTCGCTGGATTGCCGGACAATATCAAAATACCGAGTGTCCCTGAATGTTTGCAGATACCCGCTCCACCCCCAATAGGCCGCAATGAATGGACGGCAAATTGTGCTGAGCCAATCGGGAAGCGCCAGAGCTGCCCCGGAAAGAGGAAGTTGGAACCCTACAAGGTAGATTGCTAAAAGGGATGCCCTCTCCGGAGACGGTGAAGCGGCAGAAATCGCCAAGCAAGTCGTGCTCATGGCGAGGGTGGTTGCAAACAGGATCGCGAATTGATCCCAGAGATTCCCTGGAAACCCGCAGACGGTTTTCACAAACCAAGCCATCCAAAATGCCTGCACTGCGCATAGGAGTGCAATTTGCAGGAATTTTACCACGACGTAGGCGGTCGGGGAGAGTCCGGCCCGTAATTCCTTGGCAAGAATGCCTCGTTCCTTGGCAATTTCACGCGCTCCATTGTTTGCGCCAATGAGGGTCAAGAGAATGACCTGGAACATCGCCAGTCCTGAAATGAGGGATGCAGCCTGAAACGATTCTTTGAGATAGAAAAGCTGGTCTTGGAGGGTGCGGAGGATGTTGGTTTCGAGTGAGAGCGTCTGGCTCCGGACTTGTGGCAGGCCGCTTGTGGCGAAAACCGCTACCAGAATCGGGAAAGTAAGAATAAGCGCGATATGCAGGACAATCTGCCCACGGTCGCGCCAGAAAAGATTCGCCTGCCTCCCCAAAAGTGTTGGCATCTGCACCCATCCTCCCGGAGGGGGCATGGATTTAATTGTGAGAGCTTCATTCGCTGGTTGGGTGGCTGGCTCCTCAACAGGCGTCTCAAACGCCGACAGGTCAACGTCCTGAGTTTGGTAGAGGCCGAAAAGCTCGGCAATGGAACTGACACCATGCGAGTCCAGCAATGATTGGTAATCGCCAAAATGAACCAGCCGCCCCTTGTGGAGGAACAGGATGGCATCGCAATAATGAAGGTTATTGGTGGCGTGGGTGACGAGCACAACCGTTTTGGCCATGTCGTG